>JAQGMT010000008.1 GCA_028292185.1 Ramlibacter sp.
TTGCCGTCCGCGACATAGAACTGGAAGAAGGCATGGCAGGGCGCCAGGGCCATCTTGGGAATGTCGGCCACGTTCCACGCGCTGACGATGATGCGGCGCGAATCGGGGTTGGTCTTGATCTGCTTCACCGCTTCGGCGATCTGGTCGATGTGTCCGCCATCGGGCGTCGGCCAGCTGCGCCACTGCACTCCGTAGACGGGGCCCAGGTCGCCATCGGGCCGGGCCCATTCGTCCCAGATCGAGACGCCGCGCTGCTTGAGCCAGTTGTTGTCGCTGGAGCCTTGCAGGAACCAGAGCAGTTCGTGAATGATCGACTTCAGGTGGACCTTCTTGGTCGTCACCAGCGGAAAGCCCTCGTTCAGGTCGAAGCGCATCTGGTAGCCGAACACACTGCGGGTGCCGGTGCCGGTGCGATCGGTCTTGGCTGTGCCACGCGTGTACACATGGCGCATGAAGTCTTCGTACTGCGAGCGGACGGGGCGCGAGGCGGCTGTCATGTCGCGATTATGCGCAGGCGCGGCTAGGGCTGGATAACGCGGCCGGGGTTCATCAGGTTGGCAGGGTCCAGCGCGCGCTTGATGTTGCGCATCATCTGCAAAGCGATCGGCGATTTGTGTTGCAGCAGCTTATCGAGCTTCAAGCTGCCGACGCCGTGCTCAGCGGAGATCGAGCCGCCGAAGCGGCGCACCGAGTCGTACACCAGCGTGTTCACTTTCTCTTCCCAGTCAGCGAGGAACGCCGCGGAATCTCCGCCTTCCGGCGCCTGGACGTTGTAGTGCAGGTTGCCGTCGCCCAGATGGCCGAAGTTCACCAGCCGCACGCCGGGGATATGCCGGGCGAGCAGGGCGTCCGTCTCGCGGCAGAACTCGGGGATGCGCGATACGGCGATGGAGATATCGTGCTTGACGTTCCCGCCTTCCTCGGCCTGCGCCAGCGGAATGTTCTCGCGGATGTGCCACAGCTGGCGCGCCTGCGTCAGGTTTTCGGCCACCACCGCGTCGGTGACGCAGCCTTGCTCGATCGCGTTGCTCAGCAACTGCTCGAACTGCGCTCGCGCATGCGGCTCGGATTCGTGATCCGCGTTTTCCAGCAGCACGCAAAACGGCGTCTGCTCGTAGAGCGGAACGCGCTGAGTCTTGAAGTGCTTGGTCACCAGGCTCAATGGGAACTGCCCCATCACTTCAAAGCCGGTCAGCCCCGCCCCAAGCTGCCGATGCGCCATGCCGAGCAGGCGCACGGCGTCTTCCAACGACGGCACCGCGGCCCAGGCGGTGAGCGTCGCCGCGGGCTGCGGATAAAGTTTCATCGTTGCCGCCGTGATGATGCCCAGCGTGCCTTCGCTGCCGATGAACAGGTCGCGCAGGTCATAGCCGGTGTTGTCCTTGCGCAATCCCGACAAGCCGTCCCACACCTCGCCTTGCGCGGTGACCACCTCCAGGCCCAGGCACAGCTCGCGCGTGTTCCCGTAGCGAACCACCTGCGTGCCGCCCGCGTTGGTGGAAAGATTGCCGCCGATGGTGCAACTGCCTTCCGCAGCCAGGCTGAGGGGAAACAGGAGTCCGGCGCCCGCAGCCGCCTCCTGCAGCCGTTGCAGCACGCAGCCCGCTTCCACGGTGATGGTCAGGTTGTCGGCGTCGATCGCGCGAACCGCGTTCATCCGCTGCAGGCTGAGCAGGACCTGGGTGCCGGACCCGTCGGGAATGGAGCCCACCACAAGGCCGGTGTTGCCGCCCTGCGGGACGATGGAGGTGCCCGCGGCGGCGCAGGCCTTCACCACCTGTGCCACTTCGCTGGTGGATGCGGGGCGCACGACCGCGAGGGCCTTGCCCCGTGCGCGCTTGCGCCACTCCTGCTCCCAGGCGCTCAGGTCGCCTTCGGTCAACACCTGCGCGGCGCCGACGATGCCTTTCAGTTGCTCGATCAATGGATTCATGGTTTTGCTTTTGTCTTGCCCAGGCGCTTCTTCACGTGTGTGACGCAGGCTGCGAACAGCGTGAGGCACAGCACCACTTCGACGAGGGCCAGTTGCGCGCTGAGTCCCCGATCGCTGTACGCACGCACCACGCCTTCGATGAAATAGATCCAGACCATCAGGCTCACCCAGCGGTAGGTGTACATGCGACGGCGCAGCAAGCCACCCAGCGGAATGCACAGCGGCAGCGCCTTGGCCGCCGCCACGACGCCGCCCGCGCGGGACGGCACCAGCCACAGCTCCCAGGCGAGGCTCAGCACGATGAGCCCAAGCACGCTGGCGACGGCGACCCAGCGCGTGATCGCGACGAGTGTGCCCGGCGGCGTCGCCGCGGCGAATTCGGGAGTGTGCATGGCGATGGCATCATAGCGGTCGATGGACTTCAAACAGCTGCTCGCCAATTGCATCCGCTTTCCGTGGAAGACCACGGCGCTGACCTTGGGCGAGCGCTTTCGCGAAGACCGGCTCGGCCTGACGGCAAGCAGCCTGACGTTCACCACGACGATGGCGCTGGTGCCCTTCTTCACGGTCGCGCTGGCGGTGTTCACCGCGTTTCCGATGTTCAGCAAGATGCAAGCGGCCTTGCAGGGATGGCTGGTGCAAAGCCTGATTCCCGAAGCGATCGCGCGGCAGGTGCTGGGCTATCTGACGCAGTTCGCCGGCAAGGCAAGCCGCCTGGGAACCGCCGGCGTCGTTGCGCTGTTCATCAGCGCCCTGGCCCTGGTGCTCACCATCGACCGCACGCTCAACGGCATCTGGCGGGTGAAGCGCCCGCGCCCTTTCGGGCAACGGGTGCTGGTGTATTGGGCCGTGATGACGCTGGGGCCGTTGCTGCTCGGCGCGTCGCTCAGCATCACGTCCTACCTGATCTCCGCATCGCGCGGACTCGTCACCGCGATGCCCGGCGCCGTGCAGGTTTTGCTGGACCTGATCCAGTTCGGGCTGCTCGCCGCCGGCCTGACGGCCTTGTACCGGTATGTGCCGAACACGCCCGTGCGGCGCGGCCACGCCTGGGCCGGCGGCCTTTTCGCCGCGGTGGGCCTGGAAGCAGCCAGGCGGTTGCTGGCCGTGTACCTGGGCAAGGTGCCGACCTATTCGCTGGTGTACGGCGCGTTCGCGACGCTGCCGATCCTGTTGGTGTGGATCTACATCGCGTGGCTCATCGTGCTGTGGGGCGCGGTGATTGCCGCCTACTTGCCCAGCCTGGTGCACGGCAGCCGGCGCCGCGCCTCCACGCACGGCTGGCAATTCCAGCTGGCCGTGGAAGTGCTGCGCGAACTGAATGCCGCGCGCGAGTTGCCTGAGCGCGGGCTCCGCGCCCTTGGACTCGCGCAGAAGCTGGACGTCGAGAAGTTGCAGCTGGAACCGGTGCTCGAAGCGCTGGTGGGGCTGGACTGGATCGCGCGCGTCAACGAAGTCGAAGAGGTGGACGACACGCGCTACATCCTGCTGGCCGACGTGCGTGCCACCGGGCTGGCGCCGCTGATGCGCGAACTGCTGCTGCCGCCTTCCGAGGCCACCGAGAAGCTCTGGACCACCGGTGAGCTGTCGCGCGTGCGCCTGGCGGATGTCATCTGAGCACCGGCTGCAATCGCCTTCGCGCCGGGCTCAAGTGCCCAGAAAATCGCGGATCGCGAACAGCGTTTCGTCCGGTGCTTCGGTCATTTGGTGGTGGCCCACCGGGAGCCGCGCTACCTTCACCGACTTGCCGCTTGCCCGGGCTTGATCGATCAGCAGTTGCGCGGCTCTGGCTTGCGTCATCTGGTCTTCGGCGCCCAGCACGAACAGCACCGGACATGAGATCGCCGCGATCGCGGCCTCGCCATTGGCGTAACTGTCGCAGGCCTTGAACCCGCGGTGAAAGACGTTGACCTTGGTGTTGCTCGCGAGCACCCGGCGATTCAAAGCGGTGCTCGCGCCCCAGATCCAGGTGCCCGGCCCCAGCGCCGAAGGGGGCGGCGCCAGCGTGGAACGCGAGAACACGTTGATCATGTGAATCGCCTTTTGCGGCGCCTCGAGTGACGCATCGAGCAGCGCCTTGGAAACCTTCATCGGATAGGCGACGCCGACCAGCACCAGGTGGCTCACGCGCTCCTTCAGCCGCGAAGCTGCTTCCAGCGCGATCAGGGAGCCCCAGCTGTGGCCCACCAGCGCAGCCTTGGACAAGCCGGCGGCGTCGAGCAGGGCGCTCACGAATTGCGCGGCTTCTTCGACGCTGCCGGGCGCTTCGCCTTGGCTGCGGCAATGGCCGGGCAGGTCGACCGCCAGCACGTTCCAGCCGTGATTGGCCATGTAGCGCGATTGCAGGCCCCAGACGCTGTGGTCGCTCAGCACGCCGTGAATGAATATCGCCGTGGGCCGCGCGGCATCGAAGGATTTGCCGCCGGTGTAGCAGTAGGCGGGATGGCCGTTGACCTTGAAGTACATGGTGTGAGCTCCTGGCGTCACTTTTCGGCGGCCCGCAACGCGCGTTTCAAGTCCTCGATCAGGTCGTCGGGGTCTTCCAGCCCGATCGAAAGACGGATGGTCCCCTGGCCGATGCCGCCCGCCGCCAGTGCTTCATCGCTCATGCGGAAATGCGTCGTGCTGGCCGGGTGGATCACCAGCGAGCGGCAATCGCCCACGTTGGCCAGGTGGCTGAACAGCTTCAGCGCTTCGATGAATTTCTTGCCCTGTTCGCGGTTGCCCTTGATGTCGAAACTGAACACCGAGCCGGCGCCCTTGGGCAACAGCTTGCGCGCCAGTGCGTGGCTGGGGTGGGACTCCAGCA
This sequence comes from Ramlibacter sp., assembly GCA_028292185.1. Taxonomy (GTDB): domain Bacteria; phylum Pseudomonadota; class Gammaproteobacteria; order Burkholderiales; family Burkholderiaceae_C; genus Ramlibacter. The sequence goes on from JAQGMT010000008.1 coordinate 4,743, forward strand.
TGGGATGCCCTACGCGCGCGACGAACGGGTGGCTCGCCAGAAATTCAACGACCTTTTCGGTATTGCTCATATGCCGCGCCATGCGCAGCGGCAGCGTCTCTATGCCTTGCAGGATCAGCCACGCCGTGTGCGGGCTCATGCAGGCGCCGAAATCGCGCAGCCCCTCGCGCCGCGCGCGCAGCAGGAACGCGCCCACGGTCGATTCCTCGGTGAACACCATCCCGTGGAAGCCGTCGTAGGGTTGCGAGAGCTCGGCGAACTTGCCGGAGCGCTCCCAATCGAAGCTGCCGCCATCCACCACGATGCCGCCGATCACCGTGCCGTGGCCGGAAAGGAATTTGGTGGCGGAGTGATAAACCAGGTCCGCCCCCAACGTGAACGGGCGCAGCAGGTAAGGGGAGGTAAGAGTGGAGTCCACGAGGAGGGGCAGGCCGGCCTCGTGCGCGATGGCCGAAATCTGCGGGATGTCCAGTACCTCGAGCCCGGGATTGCCGACGGTTTCACCGAACAGCAATTTGGTCTCTGGCCGGATCGCCGCGCGCCAGCCGTCGATATCGCCCGGCTTGACGAACGTCGTCGAGATGCCGAAGCGGCGCAGTGTGTAGTGCAGCAGGTTCTGCGATCCGCCATACAGCGCCGTGCTGGCCACGATGTGAGATCCAGCCCCCATCAGCGTGGCGATACTCAGGTGCAAGGCGGCCTGCCCGCTGGCGGTCGCGATCGCGCCTATGCCTTCCTCGAGCGCGGCAACGCGCTGTTCCAGCACGGCGGTCGTCGGATTGCTGATGCGGGAATAGACGTGGCCCGATCGTTCCAGGTTGAACAGGGCGGCCGCATGGTCGCTGGATTCGAAGACAAACGACGTGGTGAGGTGGATCGGAACCGCCCGGGCGCCGGTGGCGGGGTCGGGCTCGGCGCCGGCGTGCAGCGCCAGGGTGTCGAAGCCGGGATCGGAGTAACCGGGCATTGCAGCGTCTCCTGGAAGCCTGTTGCTATGGAACTGTTGGCGATTGTGGGCTATATTGATTCGAACGGCAGCCGCCTGCCAGAGGAGACGTCATGAAAGTCAGCGACATCCTGCGCGTCAAGGGCAATACCTTGTACACGGTCACTCCCGAAGAGCCGCTGGTGCGGGCCATCGAGGTGATGGCCGAAAAGGACATCGGCTCGCTGGTGGTCATGGAGCACGGCGAGCTGGTGGGCATGCTCACCTTCCGCGAGGTGATCCTGTGCATCGTGAAGAACGGCGGCGCGGTGGGGACCACCCTGGTGCGCACCGCGATGGACGATCATCCCCTGACCTGCACCGCCGAAACCGAACTCGACGAAGTGCGACGCATGATGCTGGACCGGCATGCGCGCTACATGCCGGTGATGGACCGGCGCATGTTGATGGGGGTGATCAGCCTGTACGACGTCGCCCGCGCCGTCGTGGACAGCCAGAACTTCGAGAACCGCATGCTCAAGGCCTACATCCGCGATTGGCCGGTCACGGGTGACGAGCAGCCCAGCGCCCAACTCTGAGCGCGCCGGCCGCTCTGGGATAATCCTCCCATGAGCGGCAACACCTTCGGCAACCTCTTTGCCGTCACCAACTTCGGCGAATCGCACGGACCGGCCATCGGCTGCGTGATCGACGGCTGCCCGCCCGGCATGGAATTGTCGGAGGCCGACATCCAGCCCGA
>JAQGMT010000045.1 GCA_028292185.1 Ramlibacter sp.
GCAAACATCCCGCGCGGCGGCTGCTCGATCAGATGACCGAGCGCAGCCTGGCCTGGGAAGCCGCCGACGCGCCGGGCTTCGCCGCTTTCCTGGAGCCATTGCAGCAAGCGGTGGAAGCGTTGCTGGCAACTCGCCGGGATGGGCCGGAGCCTTTCGAATTCGCGCTGCACACGCTGGAGGAAGCGTGGGGCGACCTGCAACAGCGCGATCGCCATCATCGCGAAAAGGCGGTGCGCGCGTTGTTGCAGGCCGAGCAGCGCAACTTGCTTGCGACCAAGCTCGCAGGCGAGATGCGGCGGCGACCGGATGTGGCGGCCGCGCCGCGTGAGGCCGCCGCTTTCGTGACCGGCCCGTGGTGCCAGGTGATGGCCCACGGGCGCCTGACCGACAAGACGGGTTCAGCCGACCCCGGTGGCTACCACGGCTTGGTCGGTGACCTGATCTGGAGCGCGCAGCCGCGCCTGGCGGGCGCGAACGCGGCACGGTTGGGGGCGGTCGCGCCCGATCTGGTGGCCAAGCTGCGGCACGGCCTGGCCACCATCGACTATCCGGCGGCATCGACCAAGCGCTTTCTCGATTGGCTCGCAGGCACCTTCCGGCAGGCGGCGCAGGCCGCGGATCGGGTGCCGCAACCGCCCATGGTGGTGCCGCAGGAGCTGGAAGCCGTTGGGGCGGGCGAGGACGACGAGCAGGATTCGTGGCTGGCGCCCATCGAGGCCCAGCATTCGGGCTTCATCGACACGCACCAGACGATCGAGGCCAAGCCGCTGTTCCAGCCGACCGAGCCGGGGTTCGGCCAAACGCGTCCGGCCGCTGATGAATCGGGGCCCGGCCTGACCGAAGCGGGCCTGGAGCCGGGCGCGTGGGTGGAGATGATGGTGGATGGCGGCTGGGGCCGCTACCAGGTCACCTGGGCCAGCCCGCATGGCACCTTGTTCATGTTCGCCGGCGCGCGCGGCAAGCCGCACTCGATGACCGGGCGGCTGCTGTCGAAGATGCTCAAGGGCGGCACGCTGCGCATGATCTCGGGCCAGCCGGTGGTCGAAGGTGCGCTCGATGCGGTCGCGCAGGCTGCGCTGCGCAACAGCGTCGATTTGAAACTCTAGTCAGAGATCGCCAGCGGCGGGCAGGTGCAGCTTGCCCACGGTGATGCCTTGCGCGGCGCGCACGGCGCGCAGCACCGCCATCGCCGTTGCTTCGGCGGCCATCGTGCCCAGCACAAGCATGCCCAGCGTTCGCCCCGCGCCGCCGGTGCCCAGCGCGAACAGCGTGTCGCCGTCGGACATCGTGTGCACCGGGTTGATGCTGCGGGCCAGGCCGTCATGCGCCATGGTCGCCAGGCGAGTTGCCTGCGCCTTGGTGATGACGGCGTCGGTCGCAATCACGCCGATGCTGGTGTTGGTGCCCGCCAGCAGCGGCTTGGGGACATCGCCGCGCAGCAGCGCGCGCCGTGAGTCGATCAAGGATTTGCCATTGCGGCTGCGCGCACCGGCCACCACCTGGCCGGTATCGGGATCGAGCACATCGCCGACCGCGTTGCAGGCAACCAGCGCCCCGACCGTGATGCCTTCCACGGTGATCGATGCGGTGCCGATGCCGCCTTTCATCGCGCGCTCGATGCCGAAGATCTTGCCGACGACGGCTCCCGCGCCGGCGCCGACATTGCCTTGCGCCGGCGCTTTGGCCGAGGCCAGTTCGCAGGCGCGGTATCCGGCGGCCGCATCGGGCCGAATCGCAGCATTGCCGAGCATGAGGTCGAACAGCACGGCGCCCGGCACGATCGGCAGCCGCAGCGGCCCCACCGGAAAACCCACGCCTTGTTCTTCGAGCCAGCGCATGACCCCGCTCGCGGCATCCAGTCCCCACGCGCTGCCGCCGGCCAGCAGGATGCCATGGACGCGCTCGATCAGGTTGGTCGGCGCCAGCAGGTCAGTCTCGCGGGTGCCGGGGGCGGCGCCGCGGACATCGACGCCGGCCACGGCGCCCTCGCGAGCGAGCACGACGGTGCAGCCCGTGGGGCGCCGGGTGTCGGTGAAGTGGCCCACCTCGATTCCGGCCACGTCGGTGATGGCGCCCGCACGCGAGCGGGCGCGTCGCGAGGGAGGCGGGGCGCGGGTCATCGGCGGGATTATCCCGGAGCCCGGCTGGCGGGAGGATTTGTCCTACAGCGGATGCGTCGCTTTGACCGACATCGGCGAAGTGCCGAGCTTCCTAAAGTGAGGTTTCGCCGGCGACCGCTGGCGTATTTTTTTCGACATGCGAGAGGAAGCATCCATGGAAACCACAGAAACCATCAGCGGCATGAACACCGGCTCGACCGGATCCACCGGACTGAACGGCGTCGGCTCGCCTGCCTCGGGCACCGTGCAGAAGGTCGCTCAGAAAGCCCACGAAACCGTCGACAAGCTCGAGCAGACGCTCGGCTCCAGCAGCGAGACCGTGATGGCCTGGCAGCAGGAGTACGGCGAAATGGCGCGCGAGCAGGTCAGGGCCAATCCGCTGACGGTGGTGGCCGGAGCCTTCGCTGTCGGTTATCTGTTCGCCAAGCTGATGCGCTGAGCCTCGGGGCGCCAGCCGCGCTGGCGCCCAAGTGCGGGCGGGCCCGCCACGGAGCCGATCAGTACAGGCTAGCATGGGCGAATGGAAATCGTGCCCAGGCGCTGTTGCTGTCGCGACCGGACGGTCCCGTGACCCCGCACACGCATTCGCATCGCTTGCCGCGCGGCGTGCTGGCCAGCCTGGCCGCCGCGCTGCTGTTCGGCGCCGGCACGCCGATCGCGAAATTGCTGCTGGCGCAGGCCAGCCCGTGGCTGCTGGCCGCCTTGCTCTATCTGGGTTCGGGCGTCGGGCTCGCGTTGCTGCGAGCTTTGCGCCGCGCGCCGGCGTACAGCGTGACGCGCGGCGACTTCAAGTGGCTGGCGGGTGCCGTGTTCGCCGGCGGCATCATCGGTCCGGTGCTCTTGATGCTGGGCCTTGTGTCCATGGCCGCGGCCCCCGCCTCCCTGTTGCTCAATGCCGAAGCGGTGTTTACTTCGCTGCTGGCGTGGTTCGTCTTCAAGGAAAACGTCGACTGGCGGGTTGCGCTGGGCATGCTGGCCATCGTCGCCGGCGGATTGGTGCTCGCCTGGCCCGGTCAACTTGATTGGCCCGGCTGGGCACCCTTGCTGTGTGTGATTGGCGCGTGCCTCGCGTGGGCCATCGACAACAACCTGACGCGCAAGGTGGCGCTCGCCGATGCGTCCTGGATCGCGATGGTGAAAGGCCTGGCGGCGGGTGCGACCAACCTGGCGCTCGCGCTGGCACTGGGCGCCGCGTGGCCGGCGTGGCCCGTGGTGCTGGCGGCAGCGGCCCTGGGATTTGCCAGCTATGGGGTGAGCCTCGCCCTCTTCGTCGTCGCTTTGCGCGAACTGGGCACGGCCCGCACCGGCGCCTATTTTTCGGTGGCACCATTTTTTGGCGCGCTGCTCGCGGTGACGCTCTTGGGCGAGCCGGCCAGCTGGCCGTTGCTGGCGGCAGGCGCCTTGATGGCGGTCGGTGTGGCCCTGCATCTTTCCGAGCGCCACGAACATCCGCATGCGCACGCGCCGATGCAACACACGCACGAGCACTTGCATGGTCCCGACGACCCGCATCACGATCACGATCACGCGCATGAAGTGGCAGCGGCCCCGGCCACGCCCCACACCCATCCGCATCGGCACCAGCCGCTGCTGCACAGCCACCCGCATTTTCCGGAGGCGCATCACCGCCATGAGCACTGACCCCCTGCCACGCCGTCCGCAAAATGTGCACAAGGCGTACCACGCCCATGTTTATTTCGGCCCGGACACCGTCGCGCAAGCGCGGCACCTGGTCGAAGAGGCCGGCCTGCAATTCAAGGTGCAGGTCGGCCGCGTGCACGAGAAGCTGGTCGGGCCGCACCCTGCGTGGAGCTGCCAGCTGGCTTTCAGCGCGGCCGAGTTCGACAAGATCATTCCCTGGCTCGATGAACACCGCGGCAGCCTCGACGTGTTCGTCCACGGCCTGTCCGGCGACGACCTGGCCGACCACACGACGCACGCCTCCTGGCTGGGCAAGGAATGGCCGCTGAACCTGGAGATGTTCCAGCGCCCTCGGGCCAATCCATAGGGGTATCTGCTTCGGGCGATCCCTGATGCCTCGGGGCAGCGCTGCGGCTACCCTGGGGCCATGGATCGACCGCATCACAAGTTCTGGCCCAGGCGCCTGCCGCACTCATTGACACCGCCGGCCACGTCGCTGTGGGACAACCTGGATATCAGCGCGCGGCGCTATCCCGAGAAGGCCGCGCTGGTGTTCTTCGGCCGCATCTTCAGCTACCGCGAACTGCGCGACCTGGCCGAACGGCTGGCAGCGCAGTTGCATGCCGTGGGGGTACGCAAGGGCGACCGGGTGATGCTCGACATGCAGAACTGTCCGCAGCTGGTGATCGCGCATTTCGCCATCCTGCGCGCCAACGCGGTGGTGGTGCCCGTGAACCCGATGAACCGGGCCGAGGAGCTCAAGCACTACATCGAGGATCCGGATGCGAAGGTGGCGATCACCACCGCCGATCTGGCACCGGAGATCGCCCGGGCCTGCGACGCGCTTGCGCCGGCGCAGCGGCTGTCGCACCTGATCGTGAGCCAGTTCACCGATGCCTTCGATCCCGATGCCGCCGGTGCGGACGCGATGCCCGACGCCTGGCGCGACTGGCTGCTGACGCGCCATCCCTTGCCCGCGCTCGCGGGCGGCGAGGTGATCAGCTGGCAGGCGGCGCTCGATAACACGGCGCCTTTGCCGCCGCTGCAGGTGGGCCCCGCCGATCTCGCGGTGCTGCCGTACACCAGCGGCACCACCGGATTGCCCAAGGGCTGCATGCACTTGCACGGCAGCATCATGCACAACGCGGTGGCGAGTTCCACCTGGGGCAATGCGACGGCGGAAAACGTGACGCTGCTGGTGGTGCCGATGTTTCACATCACCGGGATGGTGAGCCTGCTGCATTCCAACATCTACACCGCCTCAACGCTGATCGTGATGCCGCGCTGGGACCGCGACCTGGCCGGCCGCCTGATCTCGCGCTGGAAGGTCACCACCTGGACCAACATCCCCACCATGGTGATCGACCTGATGGGCAGCCCGAACTTCGATCAGTACGACTTGTCCAGCCTGGTGTACATAGGCGGCGGCGGCGCGGCGATGCCGCAGGCGGTGGCGCAGCGATTGCTCGAGCAGTTCGGCCTGCGCTATGTGGAAGGCTATGGCCTGACCGAAACGGCGGCGCCTTCGCACAGCAATCCGCCGGACCATCCGAAGCAACAGTGCCTGGGCATTCCGTTCATGAGCTGCGAGGCGCGCGTGGTGGACCCCGAGACGTTGCGCGAACTGCCGCCCGGCGAACAGGGCGAGATCATCATTCGCGGCCCCATGGTGTTCGCGGGCTACTGGAAACGGCCCGAGGCCACAGCGGCGGCGTTCATCGAATTCGAGGGCCAGCGCTTCTTCCGGTCCGGCGACCTCGGACACGTCGACGCCGACGGGTACTTTTTTCTGACCGATCGCCTCAAGCGAATGATCAACGCGTCCGGCTTCAAGGTCTGGCCGGCGGAAGTGGAGGCGCTGATGTTCCGCCATCCGGCCATCGCCGAGGCTTGCGTTATCTCGGCCAAGGACAGCTATCGCGGCGAGACCGTCAAGGCGGTCGTCGTTTTGCGCGCCAGCCACAAAGGCAAGGTGAGTGAGCAGGACATCGCCCAGTGGTGCCGCGAAAACATGGCGGTGTACAAGGCGCCCCGCGTCGTGCAATTCGCCGAGGCCTTGCCCAAGAGCGGCAGCGGCAAGGTGATGTGGCGCACGCTGCAGGAAGCCGAGGGATGACGAGCCCGCTGGCGCCGAGCACGGGCTGGCAGGAAAGATCACTGCCGGGCGAAGTCGTCTGATTCGAAAGCCCGAAGGGCCGCGGCGCCGGCTGAAACAGCCCAGCTGTCGGATATGGCCTACGCGGGCCGCGGCAGTTTTCCCCTAGCATGTCGGGTTGAGCACGGAGCCATGAGACAGCTTTCCAAGAACCCACGAATTCCCGAGCAGCAACGCGCTTCGACCGGCGTTGCCGGTCTCGACGACATCCTCGGCGGCGGCTTGCCGACCGGCCATCTCTATCTTGTCGAGGGCACCCCGGGGTCCGGCAAGACGACGCTCGGCCTGCAATTTCTGCGCCGCGGCGTGCAGGAGGGCGAAAAGGGCCTGTACATCACTTTGTCGGAGACCGCTTCCGAACTGCACACCGTGGCGAGTTCGCACGGCTGGTCCCTGGATGGGGTGGAGGTCTTCGAACTGGTGACCGACGAAGGGCTGAGCCCCGACGCCGAACAGTCGATCCTGCATCCCTCCGAAGTGGAACTGGGTGAAACCACCCGGGGCGTGATGGCCGCGGTCGAACGCCTGAAGCCCACACGCGTGGTATTCGACAGCCTGTCCGAGATGCGCTTGCTGGCGCAGAACCCCTTGCGTTACCGCCGCCAGGTGCTCGCGCTCAAGAGCTTTTTCTCCACGCGCGGCTGCACGGTGCTGCTGCTCGATGACCGCAGCGCCGACCAGGACGACCTGCAACTGCACAGCATCGCGCATGGCGTCGTCAGCCTGGAGCAGGCGATCGACCAGTACGGGCCCGGCCGGCGCCGGCTGCACGTGATCAAGATGCGCGGCATTCGTTTTCGCGGGGGCGAGCACGACTTCAGCCTCGACACCGGCGGGCTGTCGGTCTTTCCGCGCCTGGTCGCGGCCGAGCATCGGCAGCAGCAGGCGGAACTGATGGTGGGCACGGGCACGGCCGAATTCGATGCGCTTCTTGGGGGAGGGCTGGCGCGCGGCAGCAACATCCTGTTCAGCGGCCCTTCCGGCGTCGGCAAGACGACCACCGCGATTGCGTGTGTGCGGGCGGCTTTGCTGCGCGGCGAGAGGGCGGTCTACTATTTGTTCGACGAGGGCCTGGGCACCTTGTTGATCCGCTCGCGGGCGCTGGGCCTGGACATCGCGTCATACCTGGAAAACGGCCAGCTTGAACTCAAGGCACTCGATCCGGCGGAAGTTTCGCCGGGCGAATTCGCCAACATGGTCCGTACCGCGGTGGAAGATGCCGGCGTGCAGACCGTCGTGATCGACAGCTTGAACGCCTACCTGCAAGCGATGTCGGGAGACAAGCATCTGCTCTTGCAGATGCACGAGTTGCTCACCTATTTGAACCAGCGCGGCGTGGTCACCATCCTCATCCTGGCGCAGCACGGCCTGCTGGGCGACATCCGCAGCGACGTCGACCTGAGCTACCTCAGTGACGGCATCGTGTTGTTCCGTTTCTTCGAAGCGCGCGGCAGCCTGCTCAAGGCGATTTCGGTGGTGAAGAGCCGCACGTCGCAGCACGAACTCACCATCCGCGAGTTCCGCCTGGGCAAGGCCGGCGTCGAGATCGGCCAGGCGCTGCAGGACTTCGAAGGTGTGATGACCGGAGTGGCCTCGTACAAAGGCTCGACACCGCTGCTGGGCGATACCTTGTTGGCCGGTCGCCGCTGATGGAGCTGCGTGTCTTGATCCATGCGCCGCGGGGCCGCGACGCCGCCGTGGTCGAAAGCGTCCTGCAGGAGCGCCACAAGGTGGCGGTCTGCCCCGAATGGACCGACCTGATGCGCTGCCTGCAGCACGTGTCGGCCGCCACGATCGTCACCGAGGAGTCGCTCTCGAACAAGGCGCTCGAGCAGGCTTTGACCGAGTGGCTGGCGCTCCAGCCGCCCTGGTCCGACTATCCCATCATCGTTCTGGCGACCAAGCATGTCGGACCGCGTTCGCCGCAGGCCGTGGAATCCTTGCACAAGCTGGGCAACGTCATCCTGCTCGAGCGGCCGCTGAACGCCGAGACCCTGGCGAGCGCCGCGGACACCGCGGTGCGCGCGCGCCGCAGGCAATATTCCACACGCGAACATCTGGCCGAAATCAATCGCGCGCAGACCGAAGTCGAGCGGCTCAACGGCGAACTGGAAGCACGGATCGCCGCCCGCACCCGCGAACTGGCCAGCGCCAACGACCGGCTGATGAAGGAGATCGCGGAGCGCGAGCGGGCGCAGACCGCCTTGACCCAGGGCCAGAAGATGGAAGCCATCGGCCGGCTCACCGGTGGCATCGCGCACGACTTCAACAATCTCCTGCATGTGGTCAACATGAACCTGGAGCTGATCTCGATCTACGCGAAGGAAGAAAAGGTCAAGCCCGTGGTGGATCGCGCCAAGAGCGCGGCACGCCGTGGCGCCAAGCTCACCGGCCAGCTGCTTTCGTTCGCCCGCAGCCAGTCGCTGTCGCCCAAGCTGACCCAGGTGAACCGCCTGCTGGTCGGGATGAAGGACTTGCTGGAAATTTCGGTCGGGCCGAGCGTGAGCGTCCAGCTGGATCTTTGCCAGGACGCGGCTTCCATCGTCGTCGACGCCAGCCAGCTCGAAATGGCGGTACTGAACCTGGCGGTGAATTCGCGCGACGCCATGCCCGACGGTGGCACGCTCACCATCGCCACGTCGAGCCGCCATTGCGAAGCCGACGGCGAGCAGTTCGAGGACGGTGAGTACGTGGTGGTGTCCGTCAGCGACACCGGGGCCGGCATTCCGCAGCAGTTGCTCAGCAAGGTCTTCGATCCTTTCTTCACCACCAAGCCGCTGGGCAGCGGCACCGGGCTGGGCCTGAGCCAGGTGTACGGCTTCGCGCGGCAGTCCGGCGGCGTCGCGTTCGTGAAGAGTGAATTGGGCAAGGGCACCTTGGTCGAGATGTACTTCCCCGCGGCCGCGCTCGATGCGCAGGCGCAAACCGATCCCACCATTCCTCCCTTCGTCGCCCAGAAGGTGAAGGCGCGCAACATCCTGGTCGTCGAGGACGACGCGGACGTGCGCCGCGTCATCGTCGAATGCCTGGGCCTGATCGGTTATTCGGTGACGGAGGCGGCCAACGGAACCGAAGGACTGGCGGCGATCTCGCTGTCCAAACCGGACTTGCTGGTGGTCGATTACGCGATGCCCGACATGACCGGAGCCGAGGTCATCAGCAAGGCTCGCGAAATGGTGGGCGAGCTGCCGGTGATCCTGGCCACGGGTTACGCGGACATGGCAGCTGTCGAGCGGCTCGCGGGCAAACCGGCCATCTTGCGCAAGCCGTTCGACATCAATTCCCTGGGCGCGGCCGTGGCCAAGGCCCTGGAGGGCGCGCGCGTGCCCGCCGCAGCCTGACCTGATCCACCGGCCCCGGCTTTCGCCGGAGTCTCCGGGCATGCCGATTGCCGGTCTGGGGCATTCCCCCGCACGGAGGCTCCCGGCAATGGCTGCAAAACTGAAGGCTCTATCGGACCAGGTGATCGTACTGACCGGTGCGTCCAGTGGGGTCGGCCTGTGCACGGCCCAGTTGGCGGCGCAGCAGGGCGCCCGCCTGGTGCTGATTGCCGGCAGCACGAGGGTGTTGGAAACGCTGATGAACCTGATCGGTGCCTCTGGCGCGGACGCGATCTGCATCGGCGCCGACCTTGCCGTGCGCGAGCAAGTCACCGCTGCGGCCCGCGATGCCGCCGCGCACTTCGGCCGGATCGACACCTGGATCAACAACGCCGGCTCATCCGTTTATGGCCGGCTGGATCAACTCACC
>JAQGMT010000079.1 GCA_028292185.1 Ramlibacter sp.
TGCCCTGGTCCACCAGCTGCCGTCCCGCGGCCAGCACACTGGCTTCGTCCAGCGGCGTGTCGACGCTGCCGTCCGCCAGCATTCGCTCGCGCGCTTCCAGCCGCGACTCCCGCGGGACGAGCGCCGGCGGCAACTCGATGAACAGGTCGTACAGGTCGTACTTGAACTCGCGCCGCATCTCGAGCGTGTCGCGGAACCCTTCGGTGGCGATCAGGCCGGTCTTGACCCCGCGCCGCTCGATCAGGGCGTTCGTGAACAAGGTGGTGGCGTGCACCACGCGCGCAATCTGATTGCCCGCCACGTGCTCGCGCTCCAGCAGGGTGACGATCCCGCGGATCGCGCCGGTGGTGGGCTCTTCGGACGTCGTCAGTTCCTTATGGCTGAAAACCCGCGCATCGGTGTGGCTGTAAAGAACGATGTCGGTGAACGTGCCGCCGATGTCGATTCCCAGCGAGTAGCTGTTGGTCGTGACTGTCATTTCTGATGCCCGCGAAGGCGGTCCTGCTCGATGCGTGCGGCCACGCGCGCGTTTGCGTCGCCGTAGCCGCCGCCGCCCGGTGTGCGCAGCAGCACCTTCGCTCCGCGCTTGACGATCTGCTGCGCCTTGGGGTTCACCTTCACGCCGTCGATGAGGATCTCGCCCGGCGCGCCCGCCGTCCCGCCGGCCAGACCCGGCGCGGCAGACTCGGGGCGGGTGCGCTCGGCCATGAAGGAAATCGTCGCCGGGTTGACCGAGAGGCTCTCCAGCAGCATCTCCTGGCCGGTGCCGCCGCGATACTGGCCGTTGGCCTCATCCACTTCCCGGAACCGCCGGTAATGCACCTTCAGCGGCGCGACCTGCTCGATGATCTCAACCGGCGTGGACGAGATGTTGCTGGGCCAGGAGAGCACGTTCACCCCGTCGCCGCTGGCGTGGGCGCCGTAGCCGCCGTTCAGGAAAAACAGGTTGGCGAAGCCGCGCCCGTCGGGATGCGTGCCGGCCATGTTCACGCACCACAGCGGCGAACCGACCCCGGCGATGACCTTGCCCGGAACGACATGGGCCAAGGCGTTCAGCACCATGGCGGGCAGGAAATGGCCGATCAGTGCGCGCGCGCCGCCCGCCGCGGGCGGTGTCGAATTGAGGATGGAGCCGCTCGGCGCCGTAACCGTGAGCGGCGCCAGCGCGCCGTCGTTGTTGGGTACCTCGGGGCACAGCACCGCCTTGACGCCGTACGAGGTGTACGCGGTGGTGTAGGCGAGGCACACGTTGATCGACTTTTGCACCTGCGCGTCCGAGCCGGCGAAGTCGATCGCGATCTCGTCGCCCTTCACCGTCAGCGCCATCTTCAAGCGGATGGGTGTGTCGATGCCGTCGCTGATGGCCTCGGCGCGGTAAGTGCCGTCCGGCACCGCCCGGATGGCGGCTCGCATCGCCTTTTCGCTGCGGCTGCGCAGCTCGTGCGACAGCCCCTCCAGCGTTACCAGGCCGTACTCGCGCATCAGCGCCAGCGTCTGCCGCTCCATCAGCGCCAGGCCGGTGAACTGCGCGTACAGGTCGCCCATCACCTGGTCGGGCACCCGGACGTTCTTGCGCAGGATGCGCTCGAGCGTCTCGTCCATCACGCCCGCGCGCAGCACCTTCATCGGCGGAATCTGCAGGCCTTCCTCGAACACCGAGGTGGCGTCGGCGGAGCGCACGCGCCCGCCGATGTCGGGCGCATGCGCGACCGAGCCGGCCCACGCCACGATCTTGCCGTCGCGGAAGATCGGCTTGCCCACCGTGATGTCCGGCAAGTGGCCGGTGCCGAGCCAGATGTCATTGGTGATGAGGACGTCGCCTTCCTGCAGCGTGTGCTCGGGAAAGACGTCCAGGAAGCCGCGGATCGTCCTCGGCGCGGTGCCGATGAAGGAGGGGATGCTGTTGGATGCCTGCGCGATCGAGTTGCCGCGCGCGTCGGTGACGACGCAGGCGAAGTCGTTCGACTCGCGCACGATGGAGGAAAACGAGGTGCGAACCAGCGATGCGGCTGCTTCGTCCACCATGGAGATGAGCCGCCGCCAGAGCAGCTCGAGGGTGATTCCGTTCAACATGCGCCGCTCACTCGGCCCGGATGTGGGCGGTCTGGATGACCTTGGTCCATTTCACCGTCTCGGAAGCGACGAAGCGCGCTCCTTCCTCGGGCGTGCCACCCATGATGTTCAGGGCCAGGCTTTTCCAGGTGTCCTGCAGGTCCGGTGCGTGCAGGATTTCGTTGATGTCCTTGTTCAACTGCGCGACGGTGGCTCGCGGAACGTTGGCGCCGGTCGCCACGGTGAACCAGCCCGTGCCATCGAAGCCCGGCACGGCCAGCTCGGAGACGGTGGGGATCTCGGGGAGTACCGGGCTGCGCGTCTTGCTGGTCACCGCCAGCCCGCGGATCTTCCCGGCCTTCACGATCGGGCCCGCCGTGGTGATCAGCTCGAACATCATGTCGATCTGGCCACCGAGCAGATCGTTCATCGCCGCGGCGCTGCCCTTGTAGGGAACGTGCGTGAGCTTGATGTCGGTGGCCTGCTGGAACAACTCGCCCACCATGTGGGTGGAGGAACCGGTGCCGGCCGAACCATAATTGAGCGCGCCTGGATGCTTCTTTGCGAACGCGAGCAGCTCGGCCAGCGAATGGATGGGGCGGCTCGGATGCACGGCAACCACGCAGGGCACGCCCCCCAGGATGACGATCGGCTGGAGGTCCTTGTCGGGGCTGTAAGGCAGCTTGCCATACACGGAATAAGCGGAGTGGATGCCGATCGTGCCGAGCAGCAGCGTGCTGCCGTCCGGCTTCGCGGTCACCACCGTGCTGGCACCCAGGTTGCCGCCCATGCCCGGTTTGTTCTCGACCACGAACGCCTGGTTGTATTTGGTGGAAAGGCGCTGCGCGATCGCGCGCGCCAGGACGTCGGCGGCGCCGCCGGCCACGAAGGGCGCGACGAACTTGATCGTGCCGGCGGGCAGGTCAGAGGCGAATGCACCGGCCGTGCGCAACGCGGTGCCGGTGAAAAGAAGCGAAGCGCAGACGGCGCGGCGGGTGACGGGCATGGGGTTTCCTTGGGAATGAACTCGGCAATTGCGCGCTAGCAGTGTAGGAAGCCATGGCTATCCCTTCCAATGCTATTTCGTTGCTTGGCTATACGATGCGGATATAGTCACCCGCCATGGCCCGCTCGCTCACCTTCCAGCAGATCGAGGCGTTCCGCGCCGTCGTTCTCTCGGGTACGACGGTCGCGGCGGCGCGGATGCTGCACACCACCCAGCCGACGGTGAGCCGGCTGATCGGCCAGGCGCAAAGTGCGACCGCGATGAAGCTGTTCGTCAACGATCGCGGACGGCTGCAGCTCACCCGCGAGGGGCGCCACCTGTTCGAAACGGTGCAGCTGCACTTCCAGGGCTTCCAGCGGATCGAGGAGGCCGTGGCCGCTCTGCGCGAATCCGGCGCCGGTGTGTTCCGCATTGCGTGCACTCCCTCGCTTGCGCAGAGCATCCTGGCAGCGGCCATGGCGCGTTTCGCGCAAGCTTTCCCGCAGGTGCACTTCAACGTCCAGACCATCAGCACCACCCAGATTGGCGAAGGCCTGCGGCAGGGCCTCTACGACATCGCGCTCACCAACAACCTTTTCGGCGGCGCCGAATTCCAGGTGCATGCCCTGCACCGCGCCGAGGCGGTCTGTATTGCCGGACCGACCCACCGGTTTGCCAAGCTGCGGGTGGTGAAGGTGACCGACCTCAAGAGCGAGGTTCTGATCAGCCTGCCGCGCGAGGACCAGCTGGAGGTGGCCCTGCGCAAGGCGTTCGACGACAGGAAGCTGGTACAGCCGACGGCGATCGAGACGATCTACTCGTCGACGATCTGCACTTTCGCGGCGCGCGGACTCGGTGTGGGCGTCATCAACCCGTACATGGCCAGCGTGTTCAAGGACCGGTTATGCATCCGGCCCTTCAGCCCGCGATTGCCGGTGACGACCTATGCCGCGTTCGCGCGGTTCGCGCCCGCATCGGAACTGGCGCAGCGCTTCCTCGGCCAGCTGAAAACGGTGCTCAGTGAGGGCGAGTGGGGTTGATTCCCGGCGCGGCCGACGGCATTCGCTCGGCCTGCCGTCAAGGGGCCACCTTGCCGCGCGCGATGTCCATCACCAGCCGCGTGACCAGGTACAGCCGCGGCTCGATCGAATCCAGCATCACGTATTCGGCGTCGTTGGAATGCGCGCCGAAACCCAGCAGGCCGAACCGTTCGAGCACCGCGGCCTTGGTCGCGAGGCCGGCGAACGCCGCGTCGGTTCCGCCGCCGGCAACCTTGTCATCCGCGCCCAGCTTGCGGCCGAGTTCGCCGTAGACGCCTTGCGCGTGCCTGGCCAGCGCGAGTGCCGCCGGGCCGGTTTCCAGCGGCGGACGGCGGCGCTCGAACTTCAGTTCCACCTTTGCTTCGGGGAGCAGCTGCTTCTTCACCCGCTCCATCATCAGCTTCTCGATGCGGTCGTAGTCGGCCACGCGGGTCACGCGGACGTCGGCCAGGGCCGTGGCACCGGCGGGGATCACGTTGCGGTTGGTGCCGGCTTGCGCGATCGTCCAGTTCATCTTCATGCCGGTCGCCGGATCGGAGAGGTCGCGCATCTGCAGCACCTGGTGCGCCATTTCGTAGAGCGCGTTGATGCCGCGTTCCGGCGCGGACCCCGCATGCGAGGCGCGGCCCACCACCTTGAGCGAGGCCGAGCCGATGCCCGCCGTGGCCAGCGAGAGCTTGTCGTCGGTATTGCTCGCGCCCTCGT
>JAQGMT010000107.1 GCA_028292185.1 Ramlibacter sp.
TAGCGCAGGTTGCCGGTGTGGCCCAGTGAATAGCGGCCGGGTTGCGGCCAGACCGTGAGGCCGTGCGGCTCGCGGCCGACGCCGACCTTGTCGACAGCGCCCGAGGTCGTATCGATGCGGTACACCTCGTCGTCGTAGCGGCCGGACAGCCAGAGCGTCTTGCCGTCAGCGCTGACGTTGCCCATGTCGGGGCTGCCGCCGCCGGGGATGACCCAGCGCGCGACGACTTTTTCGCTGGCGAAGTCGATCACGCTCACGGCACCGGCGCCGTCACGCTGGCCGTGGATCTTGTGCGTTCCGCGCGCGGAGGCGTAAAGCTGCTTGCCGTCCCGGCTGGGGTACAGCCCGTGGGCGCCGAGCCCGGTCTGGATGAAGCCCACCTGCTTGAAAGATTCGCCGTCCACCACATGCACGCCGTCCGCGTGCATGTCCGCGATGAAGAACCGCTTGCCGTCGGGCGAGATGCGGATGTCCTGCGGCATGCCTTTGGTCGCCGTGCAGATTTCCATTCCCGGCGGTTCCGATTTGGTCCCTTCCTTGAACCGGGTGCTGGGCATGTTGAGTTTCAGGTAACCGAGCACCTTGCGATTGACCAGGTCGATCTTGGCGACGGTGCCGTCGAACTCGCAGGTGAAGATCGCGTAGCGCCCATCGATCGAGAAGTCGGCGTGGTTGATGCCGCCGCAACGGGGCGTGTCGATGGAGTACTGCATCGCCATGGTTTGCGGATCGCGGAAGTCCAGCCGCTTGCGCGCTTCGGCCACCACGATCGCCGACTTGCCGTCGGGCGTGAAATACATGTTGTACGGATCGTCGACAGGGACGGCCTTGCCGGCTTTCCCGGTCAGCGGGTCGATGGGCGTGAGGCTGCCGTCGTGACGGCCTTCGGCGTTGTTCGCCACCCACAAGGTCTTCAAGTCCCACGAGGGCACCACGTGTTGCGGGCTGATGCCCACCTTGATCGTGTCAACGACCTTCATCGTCGCCGGGTCGATCACCGAGACATTGTTGGAGCGCAGGTTGGGCACGTATACGCGTTGGAGGTGATCTTTCACCACCGGGCTGAAACGCGAGGCCGCGGTTTCGCTGTAGGCATTGCGCGGATCCACCACCGGCGGCATGCCGGGCACGGTGGCCACTGCGGGCGTGGCCGACGCAGCCGGCGCCAATGCGGGCGCCGGCGATTGCCCCATCACGTAAGTGGCGGCCAGCGTGCCGAACAACGCGATTGCGGCCAGGGTGGGAACGAGGATCGGTTTCATTGTTCGATTCAGGATGACTGCAGGGCGGCGATGAAGCCGGCTATCGATTTTGAGAAGGCGCCTGCCTGCGGATGGCCGCGACCGACGCCTCCAGCACTTGTTGCACTCCCAGCTGGCCGAGTTCCGCGGTGGCGCGGCGCGGATCGCCTTGCACACCCCGGTTCTCGCCCGGCTTGGGCGGTTCCTTCAACATAACGCCTCTCACCAGCGTTGCGTCTACCGCCAGCGCCAAAGAAGTGTCGGCCAGGCCGGCGTGGGTGCCGATCTCGGCCTGGCTGTATCCGCGCTGTTTCAGCGCCGCGACGAAGCTGGTCTGGGTGACCTCGTAATATTCCGCCAGCGCGTGCACCCGGCACGACGGGTCGCCGGCCCATTCGCGGTTGAGGCGTTCGGCCACGCGCTGCTCGTTCTTCTGGTAGCCGCCGTGATCGCCCAGGAAGAACACGTTGCGAAATCCGTGCTGCTTGAAGCTGCGGGCAGTGGCTTCGAGCATGGATTCGAACGCGGATTCCGGAATCGAGATGGTGCCCGTGTAACGCATGTGCGCGGCAGGCGGATGGATCGAGCCTTCGGGCACGTACGCAATCACCGGCGCGACCACCGCATTGCCCAGGCGTTGCGCGATCTCGCCGGCCAGAACTCGGGCGCGCACGTTGTGCTTGCCAAGGACCATGTGCGAGCCGTTTTGTTCCGTGCCGCCGATGGGAACCAGCACCGTGGTGGCCCCACCGGCGATGCGGTCACGCAGTTCGGTGGAGGTCATCTCCTCGATCTGGACGCTGCGCGGCTGGGCGAAAGCGGGAGGCGCCAGCAGGCTCGCCAGCAGCAGGATGATTGCGGCGGCCTTGGCCGCGCGGAATTGTGTCGAAAGCATTGACAGGAGTGTAGTGCGCGGCGCTTGCGCCGCGCACCCGATGGCCTCAGGCGGTGCGAATCACGCTGATGTGTTCGGTGCCGCTTTCGGGCAGCCAGATTTCACCGGGGCGGCCTTGAATCTCGCGCACGCCGGCGCCCTCGCGTGGAAATGCGAAGCGCTCGAACTTCTCGGTGCGCGGATCGAAGGAAAACACCGCGTTGCTGCCGAAGTCGCTGACCCAGGCGATGTCGTGATCGTCCACGTAAACCGCGTAGGGCTTCGGGTCGGCGCCGGGCACTTTCCATTGGCGCCAGCTGTGCGCGGCCGGGTCGTGCATGGAGAGATTGCCGCTGTTCCACTCGCTCACCCACAGGCGGCCTTTGCTGTCGCTCCAGATGCGGCGTGCGCCCTGGTCGCGCGTGGGCGGTTCGACGATAGTGGATTCACCGGTGCGCCGGTCGATGTGCGCGATGAAGGAACCCGCGAGCGAACACCACCAGATCTCGCCGGCCGGGGTGGCGCAGATGCCGTAGGGTCCACGGCCCCGTGGCGCCTCCTTGACGCTGACCTGACCGCTTTTGGCTGTCACCTTGCCGACGTAACCGCCTTGCCCGGTGAACCAGAGGTCGCCATCCCGGTCGAACGCGCAAGTGTTGAGATTGGCGTAGTGCTTGCGCTGGGGCAGAGGAAACACCTGCACCTTGCGCTGCGGCCAGGCCACTCGCACGATGGCGTTTTGCCCGCCGTCCGTCACCCAGGCAGCCTTGTCCGGCCCCTGGACCACCCCATGGGGCGACGAGCCGGAACCCAGCCCGATCAGTTCGGTGCGCGCGGATTTGGGATCGAACCAGCCCAGATGGCCGCTGGCCTGCGCGGTGAACCACACGCCGCCATCGGGGGCGGGTGCGACATCGTGGATGCCGGTGCGGCGGGGCGCGCCCAGCGGCCAGGACTGCATCGTGCCTGGCGCGGCACGCGCAGCCTCGAGGTGCGACAGCGCAAAGGCCGAAGCGCCAAGCGCGAGTGCGCCACGTCGTGTGATTCCGTGCATGTCGGCCTCCATCGGGTTCCGGTGAAACTTACTTGTCGCCCCAGACTTCCTGCGCCGTCTCGATCACCAGGCGCAGCTTGTTGCGCTGCGCTTCGACTGCGATGTTGTTGCCGTGCACGGTGCTGGAGAAACCACACTGCGGCGACAACGCCAGCTGCTCCATCGGCGCGTACTTCGCGGCTTCGTCGATCCTGCGCTTGAGCTCATCCTTGCTTTCGAGCTGGCCGAACTTCGTCGTCACCAGGCCCAGCACCACCGTCTTGCCCTTGGCCAGGTAGCGCAGCGGCTTGAAGTCGCCGGAGCGGTTGTCGTCGTACTCCATGAAATACGCATCGAGGTTCATTTCCTTGAGCAGGGCCTCGGCCACGGGCTCGTAGTTCCCGCTGGCCGCATGCGTGCTCTTGAAATTGCCGCGGCACAGGTGCATAGCCAGCAACATCCCGGGCGGCTTTTGCGCCACCACCTTGTTGATGAACTTGGCGTAGCG
The DNA here is from genome assembly GCA_028292185.1 of Ramlibacter sp. Taxonomy (GTDB): domain Bacteria; phylum Pseudomonadota; class Gammaproteobacteria; order Burkholderiales; family Burkholderiaceae_C; genus Ramlibacter. Next base: position 3,657 of record JAQGMT010000107.1, read on the forward strand.
ATGGGGCAGCTCGTTCGGATCGTCGCCGCGCTGGCGCGCAGCCTCGCGCATCTTCTCGTCGCACAGGTAGGCAAGGTTGGTGTCGTCCATCTGCACGTAGGTGCAGCCCGCGGCGGCCAGCGAGTGCAGCTCGTCGCCGTAGGCTTTGGCGACGTCGTCGTAGAACACCGGGTCGAGCTCGGGATAGGCTTGCTTGCTGATGCCCGCGCGCCCGCCGCGGAAATGCAGCATGGTGGGCGAGGGGATGCAGACCTTGGCCGTGTGGCCGGGCGTCAACTGGCTCTGGAGGTACTTGAAATCCGCCAGCTGGATGTCCTTGGCATGGCGCACTTTGTCGACCACACGCAT
>JAQGMT010000164.1 GCA_028292185.1 Ramlibacter sp.
TTCTCGCCCGACACCACGGTCAACAACTACACGATCGGCAACCGCGGGCACGGGGAGAGCATTTTCGGCATCCTGAGCAACCAGCCGGACGCGCCGAAGGGCGTGGTCGACTCCGACGCGTACAGCCACTTCTCGTTCGTGCGCACCCTGCAGGACATGTTCGGCCTGGCCGACCCGGCGGTCGAAGGCTCGTACATGAACCGCTCGAAGTACACCGAGCACTTCATCGCGGCCAACATCCTGAACCTGCCCGAGTACGCCGGCAGCGCGGACACCCACTTCGACGCGGTGCGCCCCATCAACCACGCCTGGGTCGCGCCTGCAACCTACACGCAGAAGCAAAGCTCCGACGCGGCGGTGCCAGCGCAGACCGGACCCGACGCCAAGCAGTCCAACGTCTGGGCAGTGAAGTAGAGGTGCGAAGCCGCTGTTTGCTCGGCGCGATCGCAGCCGCATCGGCGCTCGGCGCCTGCGGCGGCGATAGCGGGGCGGACGCATCGAAAGCGCCGGCCGCACCGGTGCTGCCGTCGGTGACTATGCTGTCGGCGCCGGTGCGGCTCAGCCTGGCGGCGCAGGTCGGCGAAAAGATGTTCGCCGATCCCGCGCTGTCGGCATCGGGCAAGATGGCGTGCGCCACCTGCCACGACCCCAAGGCCGCGTTCGGGCCGCCCAACGATCTGGCCGTACAGTTGGGCGGCAAGGACCTGAACCTGGCGGGCACGCGCGCCGTACCGTCGCTTCGCTACAAAGACTACACGCCGCCGTACGCCGATCTGCTGGACAACCCCGATGGCATCAGCGCGCCGGGCCCCGGCGGCGGCTTCGCCTGGGACGGCCGCGCCGCGACGCTCGCGGACCAGGCGGCGATGCCGCTGCTCGCGCCCAACGAAATGGCCAACAGCGGGCCGGCCGACGTCGTGGCCAAGCTGCAGGCGGCGCCTTACGCGGAACTGTTCCGAAGCGCCTTCGGCGGCGCCATCTTCACGCAGCCTGACGCGGCCTTCGGCAAGGCGCTGCAGGCCTTGCAGGCGTTTCAGCGCGAAGACCCGCGCTTCCATCCGTATTCGAGCAAGTTCGATCTCTACGCCGCCAACAAGATCGGCGGCACGCTCACGCCCGCCGAGGCGCGCGGCCTGAAAGTGTTCGCCGACGCCAAGACCGGCAACTGCGCCTCGTGCCATTACCAGGGCGCGGGCTTGAACGGCAGTTCGGCGCTGTTCACCGATTTCTCCTACGAGGCCATCGGCGTTCCGCGCAACGCGGCGATCCCCGCCAACGCCGACCCGGCCTACTTCGACGTCGGCCTGTGCGGACCTTTGCGTACCGATCATCCGTCCGCGCCGGGCAACACTCTCTGCGGCATGTTCAAGGCGCCGACGCTGCGCAACGTGGCCCTTCGCAAGAGTTTTTTCCACAACGGCGTGATGCACTCGCTCGAGCAGGTGATTCGCTTCTACAACACCCGCGACACCATGCCGGAGATCTGGTATCCCACGGTTGGCGGTACACCCAAGGCGAAGCCCGATGCCGGTTTCCCCGCCTACGGCCTGGTCACGACGCAATACACCGGCGGGAGCGTTCAAAAATTCAACGACGAGCCGCGCCAATTCGTGGGCAACATCGACACGCAGATGCCGATGGACGGCCGTGCGGCGCACAGCACGCCGCCGATGTCGGAGCGCGAGATGGCCGACCTGACCTGCTTCCTCAACACCCTGACCGACGGCTATCAGCCGCCGGCAAACCCGCCGACTTCCGGTCCCTGCATCCAATGACACATTGCCCAAGCATTTCGCGCCGTCGCGCGCATCGTCCGGCTTACCGCCTTCGGTTCCTCACCGGCCTTGCTTTGCTGCTGGTGCTGGGCGCGTGCGCGCGCAACGCCGAGCCCGATGCGAAGGTGTTTGGCACCGCGATGACCACTTACCTCGCCCAGCGCGGTGACCTGTGCCTGGCCAAGCCGAGCTGGCCGATCGACCTGACGCAGCATGAGATCGACACCGGCGCGCGCAACGCGCTGCAACTGCCGGTACTGGAGCGTCTGGGCCTTGCCGCATCTACCGTGGCGGAAGTGGACGTCAACGACGAAGGAACGCTGCATCACATGAAGGTGCGGCGTTATGAGCTGACCGATGCCGGCCGCAAGAGCTACGTCGTGCGCGGCGCCAAAGGTGACTTCTGCGCCGCACGGCTCAGCCTGGACCGCGTCGTCGGCTGGCAGCTGCGCGCCGATGCGGACGGCAAGCGGCGGCACGCGCTCGTCACTTACACCTACCACGCGGATGCTGCCCCCTGGACGCACGATCCACAGGCGCAGCAGGTATTCCCGATGGTCGCCCGGGTGGTGAATGGCGCCGGCACGGCGCAGCTGCAGGAAGCGTTCACGTTCACCGACCAGGGCTGGGTGGCGGACGATCTGCTGGGCTCATGAGCGGCGTCGTGCGCTTCGCGCCGGTGCTGGGCACGTGGATCCAGCAGAACCTGCGGCGCGGCGAGGCACCGGCCGCGCTGGTGGCGGCGATGCGGGAGCAGGCCATGCCGCCGGACGCGGCGCGCGCCGTGGTCGATGCGTTTGCACGCGCGCTATTGAGTGGCGCGCCGCTGCCGGTCGACAGCGTCGAGGTGCCGGCGCCGGCCCAGCCCGCCGAGGCCGCCACACCGGAATTCACTTACCAAACCCCGCGGCTTGCCCAAGGCACGGCCATCGAGGCGGGCGACCGCCTGGTACGGGTTGCGGCGCGGGCGCAGCGGCCGATGCTGGCCGTCTTCAACAATGTGCGCGACGCGGCGGAGTGCGAAGAGCTGATCGAGATGGCGCGCGGGCGGCTGCGCCCCTCGACGGTGGTCGATCCGAAAACCGGCCGTGATGTGCCCGTCGACTGGCGCGCGAGCCAAGGCATGTTCTTCCGGCCGCTGGAAAACCCGTTCATCGAGCGGCTCGACCGTCGCATCGCGGCCCTGATGAACCTGCCGGTCACGCACGGCGAGGGCC
>JAQGMT010000195.1 GCA_028292185.1 Ramlibacter sp.
CGTACATGCAGCACGTGCAGGACAACGCCGAGGAATCCGTGCGCCGCGTGATCACGCGGCTGCAGGATGGCGAGTTCACGCTGCCGCTGGACAACGGCGCGCAGATTCGTGCCGCGATTCGCGTGAATGCGAAAAACCGCACTGCGGAGATCGACCTCACCGGCACTTCGGCGCAGCAGCTGAACAACTTCAACGCGCCGACCGCGGTCTGCATGGCCGCCGTGCTCTACGTGTTCCGCACGCTGGTCGACGACGACATCCCGCTGAACGCGGGCTGCCTCAAGCCGCTGAAGGTGATCATCCCGCCGGCTTCGATGCTCAATCCCGACCCGCCGGCTTCCGTGGTGGCGGGTAACGTCGAGACTTCGATGTGCATCACCAACACGCTGTATGGCGCGCTCGGCGTGATGGCGGCCAGCCAGTGCACGATGAACAACTTCACCTTCGGCAACGAGCGGCATCAGTACTACGAGACTATTTCGGGCGGCAGCGGCGCGGGGGCGGTGATCGACTCCGCGGGCCACTCCGTCGGGGGATTCGACGGCACAAGCGTCGTACAGACCCACATGACCAACTCGCGTCTCACCGATCCGGAAGTGCTGGAGTTCCGGTTTCCGGTGCGGCTGGAGAGCTACGAGATCCGCGTCGGCTCAGGCGGCAAAGGGCGCTGGACAGGCGGCAACGGCGGCATCCGCCGGGTGCGCTTTCTGGAGCCGATGACCGCCAGCATCCTCTCGAATGGCCGCAAGCAAGGCGCATTCGGGATGGCGGGCGGAGAGCCGGGGCAGGTCGGAATCAATCGCGTGGTGCGCGCGGACGGGCGTGTCGAAGCACTCGGCCACATCGGCCAGGCCGAGATGACGCCGGGCGATATTTTCGAAATTCACACGCCCGGCGGGGGAGGGTACGGCGCGGCGGGCTAGCGGAAAAAAAGGAACCCGCCGAAGCGGGTTCCTTTGGAGAGCTTTGCAGAGCTATTTCTTTGCGCTGGCCGCAGCCTTGCTCGAACTGGCGGGCGCCTTGGCTGCGCTCGCCGCAGCCGTGGTCGTTGTGGCTTTGGCGTCCTTCTTGTCGTCCTTCTTGGTCGCCGTGGCTTCCTTGTAAGCCGTGCCGTTGACCGTCAGGCCGGCTTCGGACAGCTTGGCCGCGCGGGCCTCGCCGACGCCTTTGACGCGCTCGATGAAGTCCGGCCAATCCTTGAAGTGGCCCTTCTTGCGCTCAGCCAGGATGATCTTCGAAGTGCCCGGGCCGATGCCCTTGACGCTGTCGAGCTGCGCGTCGGTCGCCTTGTTCACGTCCACGGCGGCCATGGCCATCGCGGTGAACAGCATCAGCACGATGGCCAGCAATTTTTTCAACATGAGCAGTCTCCTTGGGGGTGGATGAACCGGTGCCTTTGCGCCGGAGTCTTTCGACTAACGGCCCAGCCCCTCGCCGGGTTGACGGGGCTCAGCCGTTGGCCACGAGCTCAGCCATGTAGCGGCTGACTCCGGCATGCACATCGGCGAATGCGTGATCGCAGCCGGCCGCGCGCAAGGCGCTGAGGTCGGCTTCGGTATAGCACTGGTACTTGCCGCGCAGCGCATCGGGAAAGGGGATGTACTCGATGAGGCCCTTCGCGGCGGCGCCCGGCGCGTCCAGCGTGTCTCGTCCGCTTGGGCTCAATGCGTTCACCACGGCCAGCGCGACGTCGTTGAACGGCTGCGCGCGGCCAGTGCCGAGGTTGAAGACGCCGGAGACGTTCGGGTGGTCCAGGAACCACAGGTTAACCGCCACCACGTCGTCGACAAACACGAAATCCCGCTTTTGTTCGCCGGGGCCGTAGCCGCCGTATTCACCGAACAGCTTGACCTTGCCGTTGGCCTTGAACTGGTTGAACTGGTGAAAGGCCACGCTGGCCATGCGTCCCTTGTGCTGCTCACGCGGGCCGTAGACGTTGAAGTAGCGGAAGCCCGCCACTTGCCGGCCCTTGGAAGCCTTCGCGCGGCCGAAATCGTCGCCCAGTTCGCGCCGCATCCGCTGGTCGAACAGCAGCTTGGAGTAGCCGTAGACGTTGAGCGGATGCTCGAACTGCGGCGATTCGCGAAAAGTGTCGGAGCCGCCGTACGTGGCCGCGGAGGAGGCGTAGAGCAGGCGCGCGCCGCGCTCGCGGCAGGCGTTGAACAAGCCACACGACAACGTGTAGTTGTTGTCCATCATGTACTTGCCGTCGGCTTCCATCGTGTCGCTGCATGCGCCTTCGTGGAACACCGCCTCGACCTTGCCGAAATAGCCCTCGGCGAAAAGGTCGTAGAACATGTCGGCGTCGACGTAGTCCGCGATTTTCAGGTCGGCGAGATTGCGAAACTTGTCGCCTTGCGTCAGGTCGTCCACGGCGATGATGTCGTCGATGCCGCGCGCATTCAGGCCTTTCACGATGTTGCTGCCGATGAATCCCGCGGCGCCCGTCACTACAAATCGCGTCATGCAAAAAGCTCCTCGTAAGTGACGGTGGCGGTGCCGAACTTGCCCACCACGATGCCGCCTGCCCTGTTGGCCAGCGGCATCGCCTGGCGCAGCGGAAGGCCCGCCGCGACCAGCGCCGCCAACGTCGCAATCACCGTATCGCCGGCGCCCGTGACGTCGAACACTTCGCGCGCTTGTGCCGGGACGTGAACATGGCCGCTGTCGTCGAGCAGCGTCATGCCGTCTTCTCCGAGCGTGACCAGCAAGGCGCCGAAGCCGAGTTCGGTGCGAAGGCGCTGCGCCTTCGCCTGCAGTTCGGCATCGCCGTTCCAGCTGCCGACGACTTGCTGCAACTCGGCGCGGTTGGGCGTGATGACGCTGGCGCCGGCGTAACGCGAGTAGTCCGTTCCCTTGGGATCGATCAGCACCGCCTTGCCCGCCGCCCGGGCGAGGGCGATCATGGACGGGATGTGCGCGAGCCCGCCCTTGCCGTAGTCGGAAAACAGGATCGCGTCGTGCTTTGGCGCGAGCGCGGCGAAGGTCTCGTTCTGCGACGCCAGAGCTTCGTGGTCGGGCTCGTTTTCGAAATCCATGCGCAGCAGCTGTTGATGACGGCCAATGACCCGCAGCTTCACCGTCGTCCTCAATCCGGGGTCGCGCTTGAGGTGCACGGCGATCCCGGTTTCGCGCAGCAGCGCCTCCAGTTTGTGGCCGGGTTCGTCGTCGCCGACCACGCCCAGGAAGCTCGCCTGCGCGCCGAGCGTGAGGACGTTGTAGGCCACGTTCGCGGCTGCGCCGATGCGCTCTTCTTCACGCGTGACCTTGACGACCGGCACCGGCGCCTCGGGCGAAATGCGGTCCACCGCACCATGCCAGTAGCGGTCGAGCATCGCGTCGCCCACCACCAACACGCGGGCCTTCGCCAGTTGTTGCTTGCTTGGATTGTTCATCTCGTCCTGTCCGGGTCGGTCATAGCTCTTCGACGCGGCGTGCCGGGTAGCTGTCCCACGCCTGGCAGCCGGGACATTGCCAGAAGTGCTGCTTGGCTTCGAAGCCGCAGGCGGCGCAACGATAGCGCGTCAGCGGCTTCACCGCGTGATCCAGCGCGCTTTGCACGCGCGGGTGGAATTGCTCGTGCTCCAGCTTTTCGCCGGCCAGCCATTTGGACGCGGCCACCAGCGACGGCTCGCGTTCCAGGTGTTTCACGTACCAGTCGCGAGCCACCGTGGCGTCGGGCTCCAAGGCGACGATCGCTTCCAGCACGTCCAGCGAGGGAGCAACGTCATAGCTCGCCCGCAGCATCTCGAGCGCTTGTCCCTGCCGTCCGGCGGCGGCCGCGGCGTTGGTCAGCGGCTTGGCCATCAGGGGAATCGCGCTGGGGGCGGACTGCGCCACGCGCGTGAGCGTATCGAAGGCCGCCGCGGAATCCCCGGCCCGGCGCTGCAGTGCTGCCAGCTCGATAGCGGGACGGGGCGCGGCCGGGGCGACCTTCATCGCCTTGCGCAGCGCCTTCTCGGCCTCGTCCGGCGCAAGGGTGGATGCCTGCTCGCACAGGTAGTGCGCCTGGCGTGCGCCGAAGTTGCCTTGCCCCGAAGCGTCCAGCTTGCTCGCGATCTCCGAGGCCTGGCTCCAGTCGCGGGTGCGTTCGTAAATGGCGAGCAGCGCCAGCAGCGCCTGGCTTTCGAAGGGCGTGCCTTCCAGTTTGCGCAAGGCCTCTTCGGCGCGGTCCAACAGTCCCGCCTTCAGGTAATCCAGGGCGAGGTCGTGCTGCGCGCGCTGCCTGTCGGCGCGACTCAAGTCGCCGCGCGACAGCAGATGTTCGTGGACGCGCACAGCCCGCTCGTACTCGCCGCGCCGGCGAAACAGGTTGCCCAGCGCAAAGTGCAGCTCGGAGGTGTCGGGGTCGTTCTGGACGGCTTCGATGAAGGCGTCGATCGCCTGGTCCTGCTGCTCGTTCAACAGGAAGTTCAGGCCGCGGAAATAAGCCTTGGGCGCGCGGCGGTTTTCGACGCGCAGCTGCCGCAGGTCGAAGCGCGAGGCGACCCAGCCCAGCACGAAGGCGACCGGCAGGCCCCACAGGACCCAGCTGAGGTCAAAGTCCATGGTGGACGGCAGGGCCGTCGTCCAGGTGCGGCTGTGCCTGTGCGGGCCCCTGTTGCGCGCGCCGCGCCAGGGCGCGGTGCTTCCACCAGCGCGGCACCATGCCCAGTGCCCCGATCACCAACCCGAGTGCGAACGCGGCGAGCACCACCAGCACCAGAGGCGCGCGCCACTGGGTGCCGAAGAAAAAGTGCACCGTCACGTCTTGCTGGTTATTCAGCGCGAACGCGAACAGCGTAAAAAAAATGGCTGCCTTGAGCAGCCACAGGACGTATTTCATCGAGCTCCTCGAACCAGGGAATTCTAGGGGCTCGAGAGCCCCTAGCCTCCGGCTTCGATGATTTCGGCGGTTCGCTTGTCCACCGCTTCGCGCAGGGCCTTGCCCGGCTTGAAGTGGGGGACGCGCTTCTCCGGGATGTGCACGCTCTCCCCGGAGCGGGGATTGCGGCCCATCCGGGGCGGACGCCGGTTGATCGAGAAGCTGCCGAAGCCGCGGATCTCGATCCGGTGCCCGCGCACCAGCGCCTCGCTCATCGCGTCAAGAATGGTCTTGACCGCGTACTCGGCGTCGCGATGCGTGAGCTGGCTGAAGCGGGC
>JAQGMT010000251.1 GCA_028292185.1 Ramlibacter sp.
GACGGCGTTCGGCATCGTCTTCGGACTGCCGAGCCTGCGCGTGAAGGGGCTGTACCTCGCCGTCGCCACGCTCGCGGCCCAGTTCTTCGCCGACTGGATGTTCCTGCGCATCAAGTGGCTCACCAACTATTCGCCTTCCGGGCAAGTGTCGGTCAACCAGCTGCAGGTCTTCGGGCTGCCGATCGAAAGCGCGGTGAACAAGTACTGGCTCTGCCTGGCCATCCTCTGCGTGATCGCGCTGCTCGCGAAAAACCTGGTGCGCAGCGCGATCGGGCGCGAATGGATGGCCATCCGCGACATGGACGTGGCTGCCGCCGTGATCGGCATCCGTCCGGTGTACGCCAAGCTGACCGCATTCGCCGTGAGCTCGTTCATCGTAGGGGTCGCGGGGGGCCTGTGGGCCTTCGTGTACCTGGGCGCCTGGGAGCCCGCCGCCTTCAACGTCGACATTTCCTTCCGGCTCCTGTTCATGGTCATCATCGGAGGCCTGGGGTCGATCATGGGCGCGTTCTTCGGGGCCGCGTTCATCGTGCTCCTGCCCATCTTCCTCAGCCAGTTCCTGCCGCTGGCGGCCGGCCTGTTCGGCATGAATGTGTCCACCGAGGCCGCTTCGCACACCGAGCTGATGGTGTTCGGCGCGCTGATCGTGTGGTTCCTGATCGTCGAGCCGCACGGGCTGGCCAAGCTCTGGTCCACAGGCAAGCAGAAGCTGCGGCTGTGGCCCTTCCCGCATTGAGGCGTTCCTGCTCGCAACCACCGATGCGCCTTTCCTTCCAACCACAGGAGACAACCCATGAAGCTACGCAACATCCTGCTCGGGCTCGCGGCAGTCGCCGCGGCGGCAACGTCGCTGGCGCCCGCGCCCGCGCTGGCCCAGGCCAAGGAGCAGTTCTTCCCGCTGCTGTCCTATCGCACCGGCCCCTACGCGCCCAACGGCACGCCCTGGGCCAACGGCAAGCAGGACTACCTGAAGCTGATCAACGCGCGCGACGGCGGCATCAACGGCGTCAAGCTCACATGGGAAGAATGCGAAACCGGCTACGCCACCGACCGCGGCGTCGAATGCTATGAGCGGCTCAAGGGACGGCCGGGCGTGGCCCTGTTCGACCCGCAAGCCACCGGCATCACGTTCGCGCTGACCGAGAAGGTCGACAAGGACAAGATCCCGCTGATCACGCTGGGCTACGGCCTGTCCGTGGCGCAGGACGGCAATGCGTTCAAGTGGAACTTCCCGCTGATGGGCAGCTACTGGACCGGCGCCGACATCCTGATCCAGTACATCGGCAAGAAGGAAGGCGGGCTCGACAAGCTCAAAGGCAAGAAGATCGCGCTCGTCTACCACGACTCGGCGTTCGGCAAGGAACCCATTCCCCTGCTGCAGGAGCGACAGCGCATGCACGGCTTCCAGCTCGAGCTGATTCCCGTCACCGCGCCCGGCGTGGAACAAAAGGCAGCTTGGCTGCAGGTGCGCCAGATGCGCCCGGATTACGTGCTGCTGTGGGGCTGGGGCGTGATGAACTCCACCGCGCTCAAGGAAGCGCAAGCCACCGGGTATCCGCGCGACAAGATGTACGGCGTGTGGTGGGCCGGCGCGGAACCGGATGTCAAGGACGTGGGCGAAGGCGCCAAGGGCTACAGCGCACTGGCGATGAACACCGCCGGGACCCAGCCGAAGGTCATGCAGGACATGATGAAGTTCGTTCACGACAAGGGCCAGGGCACTGGCCCGCGCGACGAGGTGGGATCGGTGCTGTACACGCGCGGCGTGATCATCCAGGCGCTCAGCATCGAAGCGGTGCGGCGCGCCCAGGAGCGCTTCGGCAAGGGCAAGGTCATGACCAGCGAGCAGGTGCGCTGGGGACTCGAGAACCTCGCGCTCGACCAGAAGCGGCTGCAGCAACTCGGCCTCGACCAGGTGATGCGCCCGATCAGCACGTCCTGCGCGGACCACATGGGCTCGATGAACGCCCGCATCGAAACCTGGGACGGCAAGCAGTGGGTGGTGCATCCCGAGTTCATCAACGCCGACGAAGCCATCATCAAGCCGATGGTGAAGGCCGGAGCGGACAAGTACCTGGCGGACAAGAAGATGACGCGTCGCCCGGCCGCCGACTGCAACTCCTGATGCATTGCTCCCTCCCCTTCGGGGGAGGGCTGGGGTGGGGGCCTCGCGCTCCAGCCGCCGCCCCCATCCCAGCCTTCCCCTCACGGAAGGGGCAAGACAAAGAACCGACATGGACCAACCCAACATCGTCTTGAACGTCAACGGCATCGAGGTGATCTACAACTCGGTGATCCTCGTGCTCAAAGGCGTTTCGCTGCAGGTGCCGGAGAAAAGCATCGTCGCCATCCTGGGCGGCAACGGCGCGGGCAAGACCACGACGCTGCGTGCCATTTCCAACCTGCTCCGGGGCGAGCGCGGCGCCGTCACCAAAGGCTCGATCGAGCTGCGCGGCGAGCGCATCGAGAACCTCACGCCGTCCGACCTCGTGCAGCGGGGCGTGGTTCAGGTGATGGAAGGACGGCACTGCTTCGCCCACCTGACCATCGAGGAGAACCTGCTCACCGGCGCGTACACCCGCAGCCGCAAGGCGGAGGTGGCGAGCAATCTGGAAAAGGTCTATGCGTATTTCCCGCGGCTGAAGCTGCGCCGCACGTCGCAGGCCGCGTACACCTCGGGCGGCGAGCAGCAGATGTGCGCGATCGGGCGCGCGCTGATGGCCAGCCCCAGCGTGGTGTTGCTCGACGAGCCGTCGATGGGCCTGGCGCCGCAGATCGTGCAGGAAGTGTTCGACATCGTGAAAGACCTGAACAGCAGGGAAGGGGTCACCTTCCTGCTGGCCGAGCAGAACACCAACATG
>JAQGMT010000252.1 GCA_028292185.1 Ramlibacter sp.
CCCTATAGATAGCGAGATCCGCCTGAAACTGCAGCGGCACACTGCCGGCGCCCTCGACAACCAGGCCAGAACTATCGCAGACCAGCAAATCGTCTCCGGTAATACTGCAAGGCAGGCAAGATCGCGAGAAGCGCGGCGTAGTCAGCAGAAGATCGCTCTTGGGAATACGCAGACTCAAATGCCCCCAGAGGTCGATCATCTGATGCTGTGCCAGAACACGACAGACGAGGGCAAGGTCTTCCCTGACGTTATGACCTATCACCTATCATTCACCTTGGTTGAGCCAAATAAAAACACGGGTTTCCCTCTCTCTCGGGGGTTCAAGACGGCCTGGACAGCCGCTGCAGCGGCTGGACTTGGAAGTGAAGCGCATGGACTTGGCGAACACCATGACTTTGGGAAAACCATGATAGCGAAAAGACTGAGAAGTTTGCTCCTGTTGCTCCTGTGGTTGCCGGCCGTGCTACTGGCGCAGGAATCGTACCCCAGTAAGCCAATAACCATGATTGTGCCGTTCCCGCCAGGTGGCCAAGCTGACATTTCGGCGCGGCCACTTGCGGCGGCGTTGACGCGAATATTGAAGCAGCCCGTGGTGGTGATTAATCGGCCCGGTGCCTCGGGTGTCATTGGCAATCGTGCCGTGGCGGCGGCGCCAGCGGACGGCTACACGATTCTGGTTAGCTTGGCGTCAATCGTCACAATTCCGGCGGTGGACGAAATGTTTGGCCGCAAACCCGCCTACTCGATGGGCGACTTCGCGCCGCTTGCGTTGATTTCTGCCGATCCGCCCATTCTGGTGGCTCGTGCCGATACGCCTTGGAAATCTGCAAACGACCTGGTCGCGTACGCAAAAGCCAATCCCGATGATCTGGTCTATTCGCATTCTGGACTGTATGGCCCGGCGCATCTTCCGATGGAAATGTTTCTTAAAGAAGCTGGAGCGGAGATGCGGGGCTTGCCGGCAGTGGGCGGGGCACCAGCAATGATGCTCGTCCTTGGTGGCAGCGCTGCGATGTGGCCATCACCGCCAGCGATGGCCGGGCCGCAGATCGCCGCCGGCAAACTGCGCCCACTTGCTACTTTTGGCGCAAAGCGCGATCCGGCGTTCCCCGATGTTCCAACGCTCAAGGAGCTCGGATACAACGTGGAGTACTACGTCTGGTCCGGTGCGTTCGCTCCTGCGGGTACGCCACAGCCCGTGATTGCCGCCTTGCGCGACGCCATCCGCAAAGCCGTCGAATCGACCGAATTCAAAGCCGCCATGGCGGGCGCGAAAAGTCCAATTACCTATCTGGACGCACCGCAATTTAGTCAATACCTGGCCAATGAGGCTCCAAGATTGCGCAGAGCGGTGGAGCGGATAGGAAAGATTGAATGACAGTCGGCAGGTGCCTTGGTGGTAGGAATTGCGCTGCTTATTGGGAAGTTGGAATTGCCGAGGGTGCTGTTCTCGACGACTGACGTCTGCTTTCGGCCAAAGCGGACCTCGAGCAGAGACGGTTATTCGACCCGCCGGTGCCGCAGCGCCATCACGGCGAGCTCGGTGCGACTGCCGGCATGGAGCTTCTCCATGATGCCGCTGACATAGTTCTTCACCGTGCCCTCGGCAAGAAAGATCGTGCTGGCGATCTGCTTGTTGGTCATGCCTTCCGCCAGCAGCTGGAGCACCCTGGTTTCCTTGTCGCTCAAGGAGACGTCCGAGCCAGGGTCCGCCGGGCGGGCCGCCGGCGCGGGCGCGGACTCTGAAAGGCGCCGGAACTGATCCAGCACCTTGCGAGCGATCTGCGGAGTGAGCCGTGATTCGCCGCGATGCACCGCGCGAAGCGCGTCCAGCACGTCGGCCTCGCCGGCATCTTTCAGCAGATAGGCAAGGGCGCCGGACTGGATCGCGTCGAACACCGCCTGGTCGGAGTCCAGGGTCGTGAGGACCAGCACCCGCGTCTGCGGGAGCGCAGCGGTGATTTCACGGGTCGCTGCGACGCCCCCTTTGCGCGGCATGTGCAGGTCCATCAGGACGACATCCGGCCGCAGCAGTCGTGCCAGCTCGACCGCCTGGACGCCATCGCCGGCCTCGCCGACCACCTCGATATCGCGCTCGAGGGACAGCATCAAGGCCATGCCTCGCCGCAGCAAGGCCTGGTCGTCGACGATCAACACCCGGATGCGGCGCGCGCTGCCGGGGTCCGGGTTCATGAGCGGCCCCCTTCGCACGGCCCGGGGGCCTCGGCCCCGTCCTCCCTCACCGCCTCGTGGATATGGCCCATCACGGGCGAGGGCAAGCGTGCCGCGAGGAACGTCAGTGTGGCGCAGACCGCATGGGCGGCCTGCGCCGGCGAGATGCCCGCGCGCAGCGCGACGCTTCGGACCAGGTCATCCATGGCCATGTCGGGCAGGCCGGTGTCGGCAGTGGCCAATACGCTTCATATGGAGCAATATACGGGCTTGCCTCGGCGCTCGCCAGCCCGGTGGTCACGACTTCCGCATGACGACCGTCACTTTTCGAAGGGGCCGGCCAATGGACAGGAAGTGAGCAAACTCGTTCAAGTGCTCGACCCGTCGCACAGCCTGGCCGCGGCGGTCGGCTGGCTTGCCGCGGCGCTGTCGCTGGGCACAACGGCCCTGACAGTGTGGCTCAGCAACTTCGCGGATCAGAACCTGCTCCTGGCCCGGGATGCCGTCATGACAGCCGGCGTCTCAGCGGTTGCCGCGGAAGTGGACAAGGCGTTGGCGTCGAAAATGCAGGCACTCCAGTCTCTGCGCACGGTCGTTCCCGCGCCGGGGGCGGCGCTTGCCCTGGCGGAGCCCGGCAAGGCGCTCGCTGAGCTGAGGGCGAACCACCCCGAGATCGAGTGGATAGGCCTGTTCGACGGCGCCGGCCGCCTGGTCAACCAGACGGCATCGCCCGATGCGTCGCCACGCGCGCGCACGGGTCAATGGATGCGCCGGTGCGATCAGGATGGCTGGTTTGGCGGCGTGCAGCAGGGCACTTTCCTGGTTGCCTGCACCCAGCTCGTGGATGCTGAAGGGCGCATCGCCGCGACGGCCGCTGCGTATCTCCCGCGAAACTGGCTGGCGGATATCGTCGCGGGGGTGCGGTCGCGCCTGAACATCGATCGCCGGGCGCAGGTGCTGGTGGTGGATGATCGTCAATACCTCCTGGCCGACACCCGCCCGGCCCCCCCGGCGGCGCACCCAGACCCGAGTCCCCCCGGCGCCGGCGCGACCAACCCGTTCTGGACGCCGGGCCAGGTGACGATCCAGCGGCTCGATAACGACGGACGACAGGTGGTCGTGCGGGCGAGCCTCGGGCCCGACTCGGCGCTGCACAGACTCGGGCTGCAAGTGCTGCTGATGCAGCCAACCGAAGTCGCGTTCTGGCGTGGCGGAGTCAACCAGCGCCGGATTGGGTTGATGTCGCTCGGCCTCAGCCTCCTGGCCGCGGTGATCGGGTTCGGCTTCGCGCGCCGCCTGACCCGGCGCCTGGCGGACCTCTCCACCGCCGTGAAGCGGGTGGGGACGAATCCCGAGGCGCGAATCGATCCGCCGGCCGGGAAGGATGAGGTCTCCGAGCTCGGCCACGCTTTCAGAGCCCTTCTGGACCAGCTGCGGCGCGATCAGGAAGCGTTGACCGCCCTGACCCTGGAGCTGGAGCAGCGCGTCCAGGACCGGACGCGCGAGGTCGAACGCCTGGCGGCCGACAGCCGCTACGCAGCCGTGGTGCGCGAACGCCTGCGGCTGGCGCGTGACCTGCACGACACACTCGCCCAGTCGATGATGGCCATGCTCGCGCAGGTGCGCATGCTACGCAAGCTGCACGTGCACGATCCGCAGTCCCTGGCGGCGGAGCTCGAGCGCGCCGAGCAGCTGGCGCACGACGGGTTGACCGAGGCCCGGGACGCGATCAGCCAGATCCGTCTGAACGTGGTGCGCGATCTGGGACTGGGACCGGCGTTGAGCGGCGCGATCAGGAGATTTTCCGAACGGACGGGTATGCAGGCGTCCTACAGCAGCGATGCCCATGCCCGGAACTTCGCCGACGAACGCGCGGAGGTGGTTTTCCGGATCGCCGAGGAGGCGCTGCGCAACGTCGAGCGCCACGCCGGCGCCACGCAAGTCGAAGTTGCGTTGGCCGACATCGACGACGCCACCATCGAATTGACTCTGCATGACAACGGCGTCGGGTTCGATCCTGATGTGCCTCGCCCCGGACACTACGGCCTTCTCGGCATGAGGGAGCAGGCGCAGCTCATCGACGCGGAGTTCTCGATCAGCGCCAGGGCGGGCGGCGGCAGCACCTTGCGCTTGCGCCTGCGAGTCGGACCTGAACTTCGCCTCTGAAGAAGGCGCGCCCCCTCCCCCTAAAGGTCGGGGCAGCCCGAAGGCCCACTTCCCGGGAGATGCAGGTTGAACGTGGCGCCGCGTCCCGGGCCGGGGCTCTGGGCGGTGAGCTTGCCGCCGTGGAGCTCGGCAAGGCCTCGCGCCAGCGTGAGGCCAAGCCCGAGCCCGCCACTGAACCGCGCGTCATCCTGCTGCCCCTGCACGAACGGATCGAACACACGATCCAGAAGATCGGCGCCGATGCCAAGGCCCGTGTCGCATACCGTGATCGAGACCGCCCCGGTCTCCAGGGCCTCGGCCTGCACCACCACGACACCGGGCTCGGCCTGGAATCTCGCCGCATTGCTCAACAGGTTGGCGAGGATCTGCGCGACCCGGGTGGCGTCCGCGACCGTCCAGATCGGATCGTCGCACCCGTGCACGAACAGCCGCTGGCCTGCCGCCTCCAGCGTGGCACGGTAGTCCGCCGCGGCGTCCCGGACGATGCTAGCCAGGTCGCATCTGGCCTTCTGCAGGGTCAATTTGCCGTGACTGAGGCAGCTCGCATCCATCAGGTCATCCACCAGGCGCGAGATGTGTTTCACCTGCCGCCCGATGATGTCGGACGCCCGCTGCAACCGGGGATCCGCCAGGCTGGCCAGGTTGAGGATTTCCACCGCATTGCGCACGGGTGCGAGCGGATTGCGCAATTCATGCGCCATCACTGCGAGGAATTCGTTGCTGCGTAGCTGAGCGAGCGCCATGCCAGGACCCCTTGCGCAGTCAGTGCAGACTGCCGTGTCCGCGCCCCGGCGCTCGACCCGGGCCCCCAATCCGAAGCGGTACTGCCGGGGTAGCTGCTGGCCCCTGGCGAGGCCAGGCTGCGCGGGCACGCTTTCGCAGGCCGGGCCGCGCGGGAAACGCGACCGGTCGGCCCATCAACGCGGACCGGTCACCGCAAGTTCGAGCAGGGTCATTCATGAAGTCTCCTCTCGCCAGCGGGCTGAAAGCCGCCGCTGATGAAGGAAACTCTAGTCAACCCGCCCCGGGATTGCGCCTGCTGAAAGGCATTCTCTGGGGGTGCCGGAGGGCACGGACCGCGATGACGAAAGTCACGGCCGCTGCGGTGCGCCGCGACCCTCGCCTGGTGGCCTGTACTTCAAGACCGGGCCGCGGGCAGCGCGACATACTGCTGCTCGAGGCCGCGCTGCACCAGCAGGGCGACGGGCCGTCCGCCCAGCGCCGCGCGGACGGCGGACGGGGTGTCGGCGGGCTTGCCATCGACGCGCAGCACGATGTCGCCGGGCTCGAGTCCGGCCTGGGCGGCGCGGCCGCTCGCGCCTTCGACCAGCAGCCCGTGGTCCACCGGGGCGCCGTCCTGCGGCCGCAGCGGCCGCAGTTCCAGCCCCACCGAGTCGGGCTTCGCACTGGCCACGTCCG
>JAQGMT010000413.1 GCA_028292185.1 Ramlibacter sp.
GAGGCAGGCGGCTAAGCCCGCAACTTGTCGATCAATCCGTTCAGCTCTTCGAGCGAGCCAAACTGGATGGCCACTTCGCCCATCTCTTCGCTGCGCCCGTTGCGCTTGACTCGCTTTTTCACGCGCACTTCGACTTGCGCGGTGAGCAGATCGGACAACTCTTCCTCCAGCCGCCGCACGTCGCGAGATTTTTCCGCCTTGGGCTTGGGCGAGACCAGGTTGAATTCCGCGCCCAGTTTCTTGACCAGGCTTTCCGTCTCGCGAACCGACAATTTCTTCGCGGTGATCTGGTTGGCTGCCGTGATCTGCGACGCGCGTTCGAGCGCAAGCAACGCACGCGCATGGCCCATGTCCAGGTCGCCGGCCATCAACATCGTTTGAACCGGGTCGGCGAGATTCAACAGGCGCAGCAAATTGCTCGCGGCGCTGCGCGAGCGGCCCACGGCTTGCGCCGCCTGTTCGTGCGTCAAGCCGAATTCCTTGACCAGCCGCTGCAGGCCGTGAGCCTCTTCCAGCGGATTCAAATCTTCCCGCTGGATGTTCTCGATGAGCGACATCGCCGCCGCGGATTCATCGGGGACGTCGCGCACCAGCACCGGGACGCTGTCCAAGCCGGCCAGCTTGGCCGCGCGGTAGCGCCGTTCGCCGGCGATGATTTCGTACTTGCCGGCGTTTGCGCCCGCGGCAACCTGGCGCACCAGGATCGGCTGCATGATGCCCTGCGCCTTGATGGACTCGGCAAGTTCGTAGAGCGCGCCTTCGTCCATGCGGGTGCGCGGCTGGTACATGCCGGGGACGATGTCCGTCAGAACCAACGACGCCGGCAAGCCGGGATTGGCAGCCGATGGATCGGCGGAGTTCGGGGAGGCCGTTGGGCCGAGCAGCGCTTCGAGGCCGCGGCCAAGGCCCTTGGGTTTCTTGGTGGCCATAATCAGCCTCCGCCGAGCCGCCTCAAGGAGGCTGAAGCCCCCTCGGGGGGCAGCGAACATATGTGAGCGTGGGGGCGCATTTTTTCCTTAATCTTTCATCAGGTCCTGCAGCAGCACATGGCCTTCGGGCCAGCTTGCGAGACCGGACTCCGCGTTGATGTGGCCGCACTCACCGTAGTCCATGAACTGGGCACCCCAGGCATGGGCGAACAATCTCGCTCGCTCCAATTCGCAATGCGGATCGTTGCGGCTGGCCAGCAGGACGCTCGGGAATTTAAGCGCGCTCAGGTCGATGGGTGACCAGCTAGCAAGCTGCTCGCGCACGGTTGGCTGCTCGACGTCGGCGGGAGCGACCAGCAAGGCGGCCTTCACGCGGTGCGTGTTCAAGGACCGCGCAGACCAGGCCGCCGCAAGAATGCAGCCCAGGCTATGCGCGACCAGAACCGCAGGCTCGTCACGCGAGAGCACCACTTCTTCCAGCCGTGCCAGCCAGTCCCCGCGCAAAGGGCTGATCCAGTCGTGCTGGTCCACGCGCAGGTACCCGTGGCGCTGTTCCCAGAGCGTTTGCCAGTGTTGCGGCCCGCTGTTCTCGCGGCCCGGCAGGAGCAGGACATTCGAAGCTTTCATGCTACTCAATCGATAGCGGAAGAGCGGCTGCACAAGCCGGTTCCCGGCCCATCATTGAATTTTCTTGATGCGCTCGACCATTTCGTGAGCGAATTCAACGTAGCCCTGGCTGCCGCGCGCGGCGGGGTCGAACACCACGCCAGGCAAGCCATAGCTGGGCGCTTCTGCCAAGCGCACGTTTCGCGGAATGACCGTGTTGAATACCTTGTCGCCGAAGTGCGCCTTCAGTTGATCGCTCACTTGCTGCTGCAAGGTGATGCGCGGATCGAACATCACGCGCAAGAGCCCGATGATCTGCAGGTCCTTGTTCATGTTGGCGTGGACTTGCTTGATGGTGTTGACCAGATCGGTCAGGCCTTCAAGCGCAAAGTACTCGCATTGCATCGGGACGATCACGCCATGCGCGGAGCACAGCCCGTTGAGCGTCAGCATCGACAGCGATGGCGGGCAGTCGATCAGGATGAAGTGGTAGTCGTCGGCAACGGCGGCCAACGCAAGCTTCAGGCGCAGCTCTCGCCGCTCCACATCCACTAATTCCACTTCGGCACCGGCCAATTCACGGTTCGCGCCCAGCACGTCATATCCACACTTCGCGCTGGTCACACGCGCCTCGGCGACGGACGCCGACTCGAGCAGGACGTCGTACACCGTGAGTTCGAGCTTGCGCTTGTCCACGCCCGAGCCCATGGTGGCATTGCCCTGTGGGTCCAGATCGACCATCAAAACACGTTGCCCCACCTTGGCCAGCCCCGCTGCAAGGTTGACCGTTGTGGTCGTTTTGCCAACGCCGCCCTTCTGATTGGCCACGCAAAATATTTTCGCCATGAGTCAACGCGTCCGATCAGGGCGGTTCGGCATCCTGCGGTGTGCGGCGGAATGCAAGGAAAGGGTGATGGTCACCGGGAGATCGCCAATTTGACCCCGAAGCCCACCAGGCAGACGCCGGCGACTTTCTGCAGCACACGAGCGATCAGGGGATTCGCACGCATGCGTTGCGCCAGATGATGGGTCAGCAGAACGGCCGTCAGGCCATAAGCAAACGTCAGCGCGGCGACCGTTGCCGCCATCACCCCAAAGGTCAGCAGCCCTTCATGCCGGGCCGGATCGACAAACAACGGAAAAAACGCCATGTAGAAAACGATGGCCTTGGGATTGAGCAGCGTGATGACGGCTGCCTGCCGGAAGTAGCGGCGAGGTTCAATGTGAAGTATGGGCTTGCTGCCTGGCTTTGCGAACAACATCTTCAGTCCCAGCCAAGCCAAGTAGGCGGCGCCGAGCCACTGCACGGCGCGGAAAGCACTCGGGTAAGAGACCAGCAGTGTTGCCACGCCAGCCACGGCAGCCCACATCAGCACTTGGTCGGCCGCGATGATCCCCACGGTGGCGGCCAGCCCGCCCCGCAGCCCGCCCTTCCCCGTTGAGGTAATCAGCGCCAGATTGCCCGGTCCGGGAATCGCCAGAAAAATGATGACCGCCACGACAAACGCGCCATAGTCCGCAACGCCAAACATGAATTCCCTTGGGCAATAACGCAAATCGCAGCGCCGAGTTTACGGTACAGCACGGCGTTTCATCCAGACAATGCAGCGTTCG
>JAQGMT010000286.1 GCA_028292185.1 Ramlibacter sp.
CGATGCCGCGTTCACCACGCAAGTGGGCCGCCGCGCGTTCGAGCATCGCTGCACCCTCGTCGCGCAGGATGTCGACGGCTTGCGGGCCGCGCTGCAGGTGAAACCGCAGGGACGCTGCGCCACCGGCAAGGCGCTGGCGAGCGAACCGGGCGTGGTGATGATGTTCCCCGGCGGCGGCGCGCACTATCCCGGCGCAGGCTCCGAGTTGCTCTCGCAGCCTGCGTTCGCACAAGCCGTGGACGAGTGCTTCCGCGCCATGCCTGCGGAGGTTCCCGGCGATTTGCGCGCGGTGATGTTCGGGAACGATCCCGACAATGAGCAAGCCGCCGCCAAATTGCAGCGCGGCAGTTATGCGATGCCGGCGCTGTTCACGCTCGAATACGCGGTCGCGAAATTGTGGGAAAGCTGGGGCGTCAAACCCGCGGCGCTCATCGGCCACAGCGCCGGCGAATACGCCGCAGCCTGCCTGGCGGGCGTGATGTCGCTGCAAGACGCGCTGGGCGTCGTGGTGCTGCGCGGCCAGCTGTTCGAATCGGCGCCGGCCGGCGGCATGCTGTCCGTCGACATGACGGAAGCGCAACTGCGCGAACTGATGCAGGGACTGCAACTCGACATCGCCGCCGTCAACGCGCCCGATCTTTGCATCGCGTCCGGTTCACTGGCCGCGATCGCCGAACTCGAACAGCGGCTCGCGGCCCAGGGCGCGGAAGGGCGCAGGCTGCACATCGATGTCGCCGCCCACTCGCGCTTGCTCGACGGGGTGCTGGATCGCTTCCGCGAGCGCGTGTCGCGGGTCCGCCTGAACGCTCCTTCGGTACCGTTCATCTCCAACCTCACCGGCACCTGGGTCGACGCGCAGACGCTGACCGATCCCGAGTACTGGGTGCGCCATCTGCGCGAACCGGTCCGTTTTGCCGACGGTTTGAACCAGGCGATGGCGCTTGCGGGCGCCGTGCTGCTCGAAGCCGGGCCGGGCCAGGGCTTGTGCGCGCTCGCACGGCAGAACAGCGCAGGTCAGGCGCGAGTCATCCTCGCCTCCACCTGCAAGGCGCAGGAGCCGCACACCGATCTGGCGCTGATGCTCACCTCGGCGGGGGCGCTCTGGGCCAACGGCAAACAGCTCGAGTGGCAAACGGTGCGCGGCCCCGCGCCGCGGCAGCGCATTTCGTTGCCGACCTACGCCTTCGATCATGAGCGGCATTGGGTCGAGCCCGGCGTGCGTCCGCTGGAGCAAGCGGTGCAAGCGGCCGCAGCGCCGCTTGCGCAGGCCCATCCGCACGGCATCGAGCGGCTGCCTTCGATCCAGGACTGGTATCGGGTGCCGCATTGGAAGCGGGTGCCGCTGCCGGCGACGGCGCCGCAACCCGGGCGCCAATGGCTGGTGTTCGGCAACGATTCGGGACTCACGGCGGCCATCGTCGCGCAAGTCACGCAGCAAGGCGGCAGCGTCACGCTGGCGCGTCGCGGCGACGCATTCACCGCCTTCCCGGACGGCAGCTTCAGCCTGGCGCCGGGTGAAGTGGCGCACCACAAGCTGTTGCTGGATGCGCTCGAGAGAGCCGGCGCCTTGCCGGACCACATTCTTCAGCTGTGGCCGCTCGACACCATGCCCGGCACGGCGGGCGGGCAACTGGCCGGCCAGACGCTCGCATTCGACAGCCTGGTGGCGATGGCCAAGGCCATCCAGGACCTGGACTTGCGCGATCCGATTGGTCTCACGGTCGTCGTCGGCGGGAGCCACTCCACGCAAGGCGAAGCCGTCCCGCATCCCGAACGCGCGCTGGCGCTGGGACCGTGCCGCGTGATCCCGCGCGAGCTGCCGAACGTCAGTGCGCGCCTGATCGACCTGGACTCCTCCCATGGATCTTCCGATACCGTGGCGGGTGCGATCGTCGCCGAGGCCAGGCACGCCGACGGCGCAGATCTCATCGCCTATCGCAACGGCGAGCGCTGGCTGCCGGAGCTGGTGGCCTTGCCTGCTGCAGCCGCGGATGCAAAACCACGCGTGCGCGTCGGCGGCGTCTACCTGATCACCGGCGGACTGGGCGACATCGCGCTCGACCTCGCGGGCTGGCTGGCCACGACGGCGAAGGCGCGTCTGGCCCTGGTGAGCCGCCGCGCGTTGCCGCCGAAAGCCAGTTGGCGCGGGCTCGCCGCCAGCGGAGCGCACTCCCCGGAAGTGCGGCTGGTGCGCCGCCTGCTTGCGTTGGAGGAACAAGGCGCCCAAGTGCTGGCCTTCAGCGCCGACGTCAGCGACCGTGCGGCGATGGCGGGCGTGGTGTCGGATTGCCGCGCGCGCTTCGGCACCATTCACGGCATCTTCCACACGGCCGGCTCGCTTGCCGACGGCCCCATCGCCACCAAGACGGCTGAAGCCGTGCAGCAAGTGCTCAGCGCCAAAGCCTGCGGTGCGCAGGTGCTGCACGAGTTGCTGCCGCCCGGCGACCTCGACTTGTTCGCAGTGTTCTCCTCCACCAGTGTCTATCTCGGGCCGGCGGGCCAGGTCGACTACGTCGCCGCCAATGCTTACCTCGACGCGCTGGCCGCGTCGCGCTCCGATGGCCTGAGCATCCACTGGGGCATCTGGGGCGACAAGGGCATGGCCGCGCGTGCATTGGGCCGCAGCGACCTGGGTCACGGCGCGCCGGCCGGCACTCATCCGCTGCTCGGGCTGCAGGTGGACAGCGACAATGGAGCGGCCTTCGAAGCGCGTTACGCCAGCAGGGACCTGTGGATTCTGCAGGAACACTCGGTCGCGGGCCAGTGCGTGCTGCCCGGCACCGCCTACATCGAGATCGCACGCGCCGCGATGATGGAACTGCACCCGGGCGCGGCGGTCGAAATCCGCTCGCTCTCCTTCGAAGAGCCGATGGTGTTCGATGCCTCGCCGCGTCTGGTGCGCGTCGAGATGCGGCGCAGCGGCGGCA
>JAQGMT010000337.1 GCA_028292185.1 Ramlibacter sp.
CTGCAGTGAAGCTGGCTTCCGGATGGCCTCGTTATCGCTTACATTGGCCTCATTGACCAGATAGAAACGGAAGGCCTGTGGCTACACCCAATTACGGATACGAAAAGCGCCAAAAAGAGCTGGCCAAGAAGCGCAAGAAAGAAGACAAGCTCAAAGCCAAGGCCGATCGCAAGACCGGTGGGCCGGGCGAGGGCGATGGCTCGTCCGACGACCAGGGGCAGGGCGGCGGACAGCCCCCCAATGTGCCGCCGCAGTCCTGAAGGCCGCAAGTTCAGCGACGGCGTCCGTCTTCAACTTTCCTTCAGGATCTCCCGCGCCAACTCGGCCATTGCCTGCGGCGAACGATCGGCCGGCGAGATCGCCTTGGCCTGCCCGTAACCCGAGAAATTGCGCTCTATCGATGACGCATATCCCGGGTCGTAGTGTTTGACCAGCAGCTCGCGCACGACGTTCTCGATTCTTCCGGCGGCGACCTGTTGCTGCCACTCTTTCACGGTGGCCCGCCCGCGCAGCTGCGTGAGCGCGTCCAGGCGTTCGCAAAACGCGGGCTGGTCCTGCACGAAGTAGTCGTAGTCTTCCAGCAGCAGCGCGACGCGCTCGTCTTCGGGCAGTTCCAGGCGCAGGCACCGGCTCGCCCGCATGCGCGCGATCAAGGCATCGGGCACCGCCAGGTTGCCCACCTTCTTGCTTTCGCTCTCGACGAACACCGGCCGCGCCGGATCGAAGCGGCGCAGCTGGTCCCACACCAGCGTGTCGAAGCGTTTTTGCGTCGGCTGCGGCTGGCCGGGAATGGTGCCCAGCACCGAGCTGCGATGGCTGGCCAGCCCTTCCAGGTCGAGCACTTGCGCGCCCGCTTGCGCCAAGGCGTGCAGCAATCGCGTCTTGCCCGAGCCCGTCGGCCCGCAGATCACCCGATAGTCGAGCCGCCCCGCGAGTTCGGGCAACGCGTTCAACACGGCCGCGCGAAAGGCCTTGTAGCCGCCTTCGATCACGCTCACCTTGAAGCCGATCTGCCCCAGCACCAGCGCCAGCGAACCGCTGCGATTGCCGCCGCGCCAGCAATAAATCAGCGGCTGCCAGGTGCGGGGCTCGCTGATCACGTCGCGCTCGATGTGCCGCGCGATATTCGCGGCAGCCAGGGCGGCGCCGCGCTTCTTCGCTTCGAAGGGATTCACCTGCGTGTAGATCGTGCCGATCAGCTTGCGCTCTTCGTTGTCGAGGGAGGGCCAGTTCAACGCACCTGGCAAATGATCTTCCGCGTACTCGGCCTCGGAGCGGGCGTCGATCACCGAGCTGAATTCCTCCAGCCGGCCGATGGCATCGCTTGCCGCAATCGCCTGCACGCTCACTTGCGCACATCCCCGGCGAGCAGCTTGCGCAGCTCGGGCCAGATGTTGTCGAGGATGACCGGATGCGCTTCTTCTTTCGGGTGAAGGCGGTCGGCCTGGAACAAGCGTTCGGGGTTGGGCACGTCGGCAACGCCCTTGAGCATGAAGGGCACGAGCGCCACCTTGTGCGACTTCGCCACGTCCTGGTACAGCGCCGCGAACTGGTTCGAATACGCCGCGCCATAGTTGGGCGGCATCTGCATTCCCACCAGCAGGACCTTGGCGCCTGCTTGCTGGCCGGCCTCGGTCATGCGTGCCAGGTTTTCTTGGGTCATCTTCAATGGCAGGCCGCGCAAGGCGTCGTTGGCCCCCAGTTCGATCACCAGCACGGGGGGCTTGTTCTGCGCCAGCAGCGCGGGCAGGCGCGCCCGTCCGCCCGACGTGGTGTCGCCGCTGATGCTGGCGTTGACGATCTTGGCGGGAATCTTCTGCTCCGCCAGGCGCTTTTCCAGCAAGGCCACCCAGCCCGTGCCGCGCTTCAGGCCATACTCGGCACTCAAGGAGTCACCCAGCACGACGATCGTGCCGCCCGTACCGGCGGCTCCCACTGCCCCACAAGCTGCGGCCAACGCCGCCGCGATAAAGTGGCGGCGGTCCAAAACTCCAGCAAACATGTCTGATCCCATCATTTCCGTCGAGCACGTCCACAAATCGGTCACCGACTCGACCGGCACACTGGACATTTTGCGCGATATCGATTTCTCCTTGGCGCGCAGGGAAACCGCGGCCATCGTGGGTGCGTCCGGCTCGGGCAAGAGCACGCTGCTGTCGATCATCGCCGGGCTGGACACTCCCTCCCGGGGCACGGTGAAGCTCGCGGGCACAGACCTGTTCGCCATCGACGAAGACCAGCGCGCCGCGTTGCGGGCGCGACAGGTCGGCTTCGTGTTCCAGAGCTTTCAGCTGCTGGGCACGTTGACCGCGCTTGAAAACGTGATGCTGCCGCTGGAATTGGCCGGCCGCAAGGATTCGCGCAAAGTGGCCACCGAGATGATGGCGCGGGTTGGCCTGTCGACACGCCTGGGCCACTATCCCAAGGTGCTGTCGGGCGGCGAGCAGCAGCGCGTGGCACTGGCACGCGCCTTCGTGGTGGAGCCCGCCGTGCTGCTGGCCGACGAGCCCACCGGCAGCCTCGACTTCGCCACCGGCGAGACGGTGATGCAACTGATGTTCGACCTGAACCGCGAACAAGGCACGACGCTGGTGCTGGTGACGCACGACAAGGCCATCGCCACCCGGTGCGAGCGCCGCATCACCATCGAGGCCGGCCGCATCGCCGACTGAGCCCGGATAATCGCCCCATGTCTTCTCCCAAGGTGCTGTTCGGATTTCATGCGGTGGGTGTGCGGCTGAAGACCGCGCCCAAATCGGTGATCGAGGTCTATGTCGATCCGTCGCGCAAGGACGCACGCATGCGGCAGTTCCTGGAACGCGCGAACGACGCGGGCGCACGGGTGATCGAGGCCGACGGCATGCGCCTGGCCAAGCTGGCCGGCAGCCACGGCCATCAAGGCGTCGCGGCGCGGGTCGAGTCGCTGCCGACGTCGAACTCGCTGGACGACTTGCTGGATGGGCTCAAGGAGCCGCCGCTGTTGCTGGTGCTCGACGGCGTGACCGATCCGCACAACCTGGGCGCGTGCTTGCGCGTGGCCGACGGCGCGGGCGCGCAAGCGGTGATCGCGCCCAAGGACCATGCGGTGGGCGTCAACGCCACGGTCGCCAAGGTGGCGAGCGGCGCCGCCGAAACGGTGCCGTACTTCATGGTGACCAACCTCGCGCGCACGCTGGGCGAACTGAAGGAGCGCAGCATCTGGTGCATAGGCGCGAGCGACGACGCGCCCAAGACGCTTTACCAGGCCGACCTGAAAGGCCCGGTGGCGCTGGTGCTGGGGGCCGAAGGCAGCGGCCTGCGCCAGCTCACGCGCAAGACCTGCGACGAATTGGTGAGCATCCCGATGCGCGGCGCGGTGGAGAGCCTGAACGTGTCGGTGGCCAGTGGGCTGTGCCTGTACGAGGCGCTGCGCCAAAGATCGTGATCGACCCGCCGCGGCGCGCGTCGAAGCGCCCGGCGGCGCGAACGTCCTCCCCGGCGAGCCTATGCTAGGCTCGCGCCACCCCATCGACTGGAGCTTTTGCATGGCACGTGGCTTTCACCGAAACTTGGCGTCCCTGCTTGGTTCCCTGGCACTCGCAGGCCCCCTGCTTGCGCAGCAGACTGCTCCGGCGCCGGCACGGCAGGTCGATGCGGTCGAAGCCGCGCAGCAGGCCGCAAAGGATGCCGCTGGATTCGAGTTCCTCGGCACCCTGGCGCGCACCTGCTTCCTGCCGCCCAGCCGCAGCGAGGATTTCCGCGATGTGCCGGCGCCTTACGTGTCGGACCCCAGCAAGGCGCCGCCGCGGGCCA
>JAQGMT010000362.1 GCA_028292185.1 Ramlibacter sp.
GGTTGATCGAGCAATCGCGGCGGTAGAATCCGGGCGCAGGGGACAAGAGCAGACTCCCCGCGCCCAAAGAGGCTCGCGCCTCCAAGTTCTGCTCCTCATGATGGCCTTGCCCATTGAGGAGCCG
The DNA here is from genome assembly GCA_028292185.1 of Ramlibacter sp. Classification (GTDB taxonomy): domain Bacteria; phylum Pseudomonadota; class Gammaproteobacteria; order Burkholderiales; family Burkholderiaceae_C; genus Ramlibacter. The sequence continues at coordinate 125 of JAQGMT010000362.1, forward strand.
ACCTTGTCCAGACCTTCCGTTGCATTGCTCTATCCAGGCGACCGCGCCATGCGGGATCGCTGCGACCCGGCTGAAAGCCGCTTTGCCGTTTTGTTCGAGGCGTGCGCACGCGCTGGGATCAAAGCCGTCCCGGCCGTGTACAACGACACCTTCGCCGAGGAGGTGGAGACGCAGTTGCGCGACTGCGGCATCGTGCTCGCCTGGTGCAACCCCATCGAGGGCGGGCGTCGCCGGGACCAACTGGACGCAATGCTGCGCCGCGTCGCCGACTCTGGCGTTGTCGTCAGCGCGCACCCGGAGACCATCTTGAAGCTGGGGACCAAAGACGTCCTGGTCCACACGCGCGAGCTTCCGTTCGGCAGTGACGTGCACCGAATCGACAGCCTGCGGCAACTCGAGCAGGAGTTGCCGGAAAGACTCCAGCGAGGCGCCCGGGTGCTCAAGCAGTACCGCGGCCACAGCGGGATCGGCGTCTGGCGCGTGGAGCAGGCTGACCGCGACGGCAAGCCTGCCCGACTGCGCGTGCGCCACGCCCAACGAGGCAGTGACGAGGCGATGATGGACGTTCCGACCCTCTTGGCGGCATTGGCTCCGTATTTTGAGCCGGAGAATGGCGGACACATGATCGACCAGGCATGGCAACCGCGATTGGTCGAAGGCATGGTTCGAGCCTATCTGGTTCAGGACCGGGTCGAGGGATTCGGGCTCCAGTCGGTCAACGCGCTGCACCCCGGCGCGCGTGGCGAGCCCGCGCCGCAGGCCGGCCCGAGGCTGTACCACGCCGCGGACCTGCCGCAATTGCGGTACTTGAAAGAACGCCTTGAGACCGAGTGGATTGAATTGCTTCGCGCACGCGTCGGCGTTTCGCGCGAACAGTTGCCCTACCTGTGGGACTGCGATTTCATGTTCGGCGAACCCGCGGACGGCATCGCGGAACGCTACGTGCTATGCGAGATTAACGTCAGCAGCGTATCGCCATTCCCGAGCTCCGCGATCCAGCCGCTCGTTTCAGCCGTGCAACGCCATCTCGAGCGGATCTGACCCAGGTTTTCCGCCGGTACGCAGCAAGGACCGTGTGGCGACGGCCGCTTCCGCCGGAAGCGGCCGCACTTTGCGCGGCGTCAAAGCCTCCTCAGCGTTACGGCTTCGTTGTGGTGCTGGACCAGAATGGACTGCCTTTCAAAAACATCCTTTTTGGAATTTCGCCGTAGATCATCTTGACGTAATCGACCGTCTCTCCGATAACGTAGTTCACACCGATACTCGCCAGCGAATAGGAGTCTTCCGGTGTCAGGCCACGGGTCTTTTGAAACACGTTGACCGTCTCCTGAACGGCCTCGCTCATTGCCTTATCGAGCGCCACATCCATTCCCATCACGTAGAAGTTAGCCGCATCCTCGGCTTGCGGCCATTTCATGGCCCGGCCCTCGCCTTTGTGAACAATGAACTGGAGAACCGGGGAGAGCGATGTTTCGATGGCCGTGCCGTTGACCTCCCCATCGCCTTGAACAGCGTGCGCGTCACCCGTGTAGAAAAGACCACCCGAGCGGTAGACAGGCAAGTACAGGCTGGAGCCGACCGTCAGCCGGCTAAGATCCATGTTGCCGCCGTAAATTCCCGGCGGACGAGTGCTCGCAAGGCGCTCGTCTGGAGGGGCAACCATCATGATGCCCATGAACGGCGACAGGGGAACTTCGATACCGGGAGCGAACAATGCGACGCGGCGATTCAAATCAAACTTGATGACCTTGGGATAGGGTTTTGCATGAATGGCGGGAAGATCGCCCACCCCCTTGTCGCTGTTGTTCACGCCATAGGGCACGCGGAAGTCGATGGCCCGAACGCGCACTTCCAGCATGTCCCCCGGCTCGGCGCCCTCGACGAATATCGGCCCGGTCAAGACGTGCGCGCCGGCATCCTTCGGGCGGGCACGCAGCCCTGGGTAAACAGCCATTGCGTCCGCAAGCACCTCATTGGCCGGTATTCCCGCCGTCCCGAAAAAGCTGATGGGATCCGTTCCGCTAAGAAGTCCCTGATGCGAGACCGTGTCGATGCGCACGGTCTGCCCTGACTTGATGGTGGCCACTGGCTGTCGCCCTGCTGGCAACTCACCGTAGACAACCGTCTGAGGGTTAGAGCGGACGTGTTGATCGATGGCGCCCACAGGTGTTGTGGAAGCACACCCCATCAGCGCAAGTGCGGACAAGGACCAGACAGCCGCAACAGCTAGCTTCATATTGAACTCCTTAGGTTGAAAAGACAGTTTCTTGAAAATTTTCGGCCAGTACGGCGGATCGGTAACCGGGAGAGCGGCCGCCTGATGATGGCTTCGTCGCATCGTCGCGTTCCTGGCGATCAGCAGGGGTTGCGCCCGACGAAGTAGTCCGCGTTCGTAAGCTCGACCGCGGGGAAGCCGGAATCCACCAGGCCTTTGCGCAGCGCGTTCATCATGCGATCGTTCAGGCGCATCGTGGGCTGCGGCAGGGGGCCGCCGTTGAATCCGTTCAGCCAGGCCTGGTACTTCCAGACCATGCGGTGAATAAAGAGAGTCAGCGGAATATTGGCGTTCGCCATGCTGTTGGCCTTGCGCGCCGGCTGGATCTGCCAGTACAGCTTCGACACTTCGTCGAACTTGCCTTCCTGCAACAGCTTCATGGCCCGCGGAATGGCATCGCCCATGTACTCGGTATTGCTGGTGCCGCTGTATTGCATGGGTATGAGCTGGCCCAGCGGGATCATCTCGTTCTCCAGCGGGCAGCTAATGATCACCTCCTTGCCGAACAGCCGATGGCATTCGATGTAGCTTTGGATGCTTGGCATGCCACCCTCGGCCTTGATCGCGACCACATTGGGGATGTCATCGACCATTCGGCGCAACATCGCCACCTCGATGTCGGCAGGGTGCAGCCGATCGAACCCCCAGTGTGGCACCGGGAACAGGAGCACCGCCATCCGGGTGCTGTCGCAGAACGCCTTGGTGTAATCGTAGACATCCTGGGACGTGCGCGGATAGAAGTTGGGCGGGTAGGAAAGCAGGACCAGCTCGCACCCTGCGGCTTCAGCGCGCTTCGCCGCTTCGATGTTGTCCTCCAGGGTATTGAAGGCGGCATGGAATACCAGCATCAGCTTGCCTTTGGCCTCGTCGAAGGCCCACTGGCAGAACTGTTCGTACTGCTCGATCGTGATCGTCGTCTCCGACACCAAGAGTGTGCCGGAGAAGCCCAGTTCGATCTCGCGCCGGATGTCGTGCCGAATGCCCTTCTCGTTCAGGCGCTTCAGGTCGGCCGAATAGGAGGGCAATACGACGTTATGCACGCCCTTGACGTTTTCGAACGCCCAGTCACGGGCTTCCTTCCGGGTAAATGCAACCATGGCTTCAACTTCCTTGTCTTGATTAACTTACTTCGCTTCGAGGCCGATGGACTTCACCGTGTCGCCCCATTTCTTCTGCGCCGCGCGCACGAACTGAGCGAACTCCGCCGGCTGCGAAGGCTTGGCCTCAAACCCCGCGACCTGCATGGTCTGCACCACCTTCGGATCCGCCAGTACTGCATTGATTTCCGAATTGAGCCTCTGCACCACCGCTGGCGGCGTGCCTGCCGGCGCGAATACGCCGAACCAGCCGGTCGCCTCGTACCCCGGCACCGCCTGCGCGACAGGTGGCACGTTGGGCACGGAAGCAAGTGGACCGGCGCTGGTCACCGCGAGCACCCGCAGTTTTCCCTGCTCCGCCAGACCTTTCACGGCGACGTAGTTGTCGAATGCCACGTCGAGCGTGCCGCCCGCCCGGTCGGTGGTGATCTGGCCGGTGGTCTTGTACGGAACGTGGACCAGCTTGATGCCGGCCATGGACTGCAGAAGCTCCATGGCCAAATGCGCGTGGCTGCCCTCGCCCGGTGAGCCGTAGTTGAACTTGCCCGGGTTCGCCTTGGCCAGCGCGATGAACTGCTGCAGCGTGATCGGCCCCAGCCTGGGACCGGCCACCAGCACCTGCCAGTTGTCGGTGAGGTGTGCCACCGGCACCAGATCCTTGTTGGGGTCGTACGGAAGATCGCGCATCGTGAATGGGGCGATGCCGATGTTGCCGTTATTGCCCAACACGAGGGTGTATCCGTCGGCGGGCGAGTGCACGGCCTTCGTTACCCCCAGTGTTCCGGCAACGCCCGCGACGTTTTCGACCACCACCGGCTGCCCCAGGCGCGGCGCCAGGCCGATCGCGATCAGGCGGGCATGCAGGTCAGTGGACGACCCGGCACCTTGCGTAGCGATGAGCTTCACCGGGCGATCCGGGAATTGCGCAGCGGCCGGTAGTGGCGCGGCAAGGCCGACGGCGAGCAGGCCGGCGCACAGGCGCACGAGGGCACGGATGGACATGAAACGGACTTTCAGTTGGGGGCGGTGAATTTCACTTTTTGGAACGGTTCGAAGGGTCGACCCGCCCCCTGCGCCAGCGCAAGGCGATAGACGCGGTACGCGACGGCCAGATCCTGCAGGCCGCTGCCGACGGACTTGAACAAGGTACTGGCGGTGCGGCTCGGGGGCGCCAGGCCGAGTACCTCCTGAAGCTCCTGCACCCGCGCCGCGGCCAGCGCTCCGGTCTTGATCGCCTCCACGCAATCGCCGCTCTCGTGCAGGGCGCGCCGGGTGTCGACCACGATCTGGTCGGCCTGGGCCCACACGGAAGGCGCGATCTCGCGCTGGCCCGGGGAAGTGGAGCCGATCGAACTCACGTGCATGCCGGGACGCAGCCACTCGCCTTCCAGCGCGACACCCCCACCGACGCCCGTATTGGTGGCGACGATCACTACCTGGGCCTCCTCGAGCGCCGCCTGCGGCGTCAGTGCGGGCACAACCTCCACGCCAAGCAGCTCGCTCATTTCGGCGGCGAACCGCGCGCGCCGCTCTTCATTGCGGCTGTAGACGCGCACCTGGCGCAGATCACGCACCGCGCGCATCGCCAGCAGCTGTGAGCGCGCCTCCATGCCGGTACCGATGACGGCGAAGCGGTTCACGCCCGCGGGGGTCATGCGGGCGGCGGCCAGCGCAGCGGTGGCGCCGGTGCGCACCTGGGTGATGTAGTCGGCATCAACCACCGCCAGCGGCTCGCCCGATCGCGAGTCGAACAGGTGCACGGCATAGCGTACTGTCGCGACTTCCTTGGGGCGCTCTGGCGTGACGATCTGGTGGAATTCCTTGTAACCGGCGACACCCCAGCCTTCGAGCACGGCAGGCAGCACGCGCATCCAGCCGGTGGAGAACTTCAGCACGACCCGCTCGGCGGTGGCGGCCTCGCCGCGTGCGAGCTGCAGGTGGGCGTCCTCCAGCGCCGCGACGGCGTCCTCCATCGTGATCAGGCGGCGGACGTCATCGTCGGAAAGAAAAAAGGGCATGGGGATCCGGGGTCAATGTGGCGCCATTCTGTTGTCGCGCCTTTCCAGGCGTCAAAATATCCCTGGTTGCTTCCCAGATAATGGGAACAAAGCTCAGCTTCCTTCCCACGAGCCGTACCTAGAAATAGTGAGATGCGTAAATCCGTTCCAAATAATGAGAGCGCTGCACCGCCGGCGGCGGGCCCGGCGCAGACGGTGGGCAGGGCCATTCAGCTGTTGCGCCTGGTGGCCTCAAGCCGCTCGCGGGAAGTGATCCTGGTCGACCTCGCATCGATGGCCGGGCTGCAAAAGTCAACGGCGCACCGCCTGCTTCAGCGCCTGGTGGCGGAACGCCTGCTGACGCATGAGGCCGGGCGGCGCGGCTACCGGCTGGGGCCGTTGCTCTACGAGCTGGGACTGGCGGCCTTTCCCGAAAGCAACCTGCGCGAAGTGGCGCAGTCGTCGCTGGAGGAACTCGCGCAGAAGACCGGCGACATGGCGTTTCTGCTGATGCGCAGCGGCTACGAGGCGGTGTGCCTGCAGCGCGTCGCGGGCAACTTCGCCATCCAGACGATGACAGCCGGCATCGGCGACCGGCATCCACTGGGCGTGGGCGCCGGTAGCCTGGCTATCCTGGCGGCCATGGACGACCCGACCATTGAACGGGTAATAGAAGCCGCGGCACCGCAGCTGGGACGCTATGGCCTCGATGCGAATACCTTGCGCGCGCGGGTGATCGAGGCGCGCACACGCGGCTACACCGTGGACGAAGGCGGCGCCGCGACGGACGTGACCGCGGTGGGCCGTGCGATCCGCGACCGCCATGGTGCGCCGGTGGGCGCGGTGTTTGTCGCCTCAATCAGATCCCGAATGACAACCGCAAGGATCGTGGAAACGTCCAAGAGGATCGGGAGCACCGTGAAGGCAATCGAGAGTGCCCTGACCGGGCTCGAGCATGACGGCCGCGGTCAGCGTTAACGACCGCCGCTACCGCTTGTTCTCCACCACCGGATTTTCCAGGCGCCCGATGCCTTCGATCTCACACACGATCTTGTCGCCATCCTTGAGGTAGCCCGTGGCGCGCACCATTCCGTCGGTGCCGGCCCACTTGCCGCCCAGCTCGGCGTCGCAGGACCAGGCGGTTCCACTGGGCGTGCCGGTGATGATCACCATGCCGGGCCGAAGCGTCACGTTGACGGAGAAGAAGTGCACCAGCTGCGCTACGGTCCAGATCATCTGCGAGGTGCTGCTGATCTGGCGCAGATCGCCATTGACCCAGGAGCGCACCATGACCGCCTGCGGATCCGGGATTTCGTCGCATGTGGTGATGCAGGGACCCATCGGCGCGCTGCTGTCGAAGAACTTGCCGCGTCCGAGCTCGTACCAGTAGCTGCCGTCCGGGCGACGTCGCACCTGGCGGTCGCGCGCAGTGACGTCGTTGACGATGGAGTAGCCGAACACGTGATCGAGCGCCTTGTCCGCGGGGATATGGCGCCCGGATTTTCCGATGACCACCGCCAGTTCCACCTCACCATCAAGCTTGGAGGTGAGCACGCGATCCAGCACGATCGGCTGCCCGGGGCCCACCACGCAATCCGCGGTCTTGATGAAGAACTCGGGCTCCTTGCCGCTGACGTCGGCGTTCGCCTTCTCCTGGTTGTGGCTCAGATAGTTGCTGCCCGAGCACAGGATGCTGGTTGGAAGCATGGGCGCCAGCAGCTTGACTGCGCTGCGTTGCAGCCGCCCAGCGCCGCCCGTTCGGCTGCCGGCGATGGCCTTTTCCAGCATGGGCTGCAGCGCATCCCAATCGCGAATGAGCGAAATCGTGTCGTGCAGCGCAGGCCGCAAGTTGGCCGGCAAAAAAGGCGCGGCCTCATTCAGGGCGAGGAAGTCGACCACCGCCTCACCGTCCATGGCACCGACGCGGGGGCCGGTGGGTGACTCAAAATTGATAATTTTCATGTTGTATCTCGTGATTACTCGATCTTGCCCATTTTGCCCAGCACGTCCTCGAAGCGCCGCGTATCGGCTACCAGGAAACGTGCGAAGTCGTCCGCATCCAGGTACTGAATGGGGGTGGTCTGCGCCGCCATGGCGTTGGTGAAGGTCGGATGCGCCGCAGCCTTCCTCACCGACTCACGCAGCCGGTTGACGATTGCGTCGGGGGTGCCCACAGGAACGAACATGCCGGTCCAGAGGTAGAACTCGCCGTCGTAGCCTTGTTCACGTGCGGTCGGTACCTGCGGTAGCGAAGGCACGCGCTGCGCGCTGAGCGCAGCCAGCACCTTGAGCTTGCCGGCGGCGACGTGAGCGGCGATCGCACCCGGCGTCTGCATGGTGGCCTGCACCTGCCCTCCCAACACGGCTGTGACCTGCTGACCGCCGCCGCTGAAAGGCACGTGAATCATTTTCAGGCCGGCCGCATTCGCCAGGATTTCCATCGCGACGTGGGTCGTGCCATAGATGCCGGACGAACTGTAGGAAATCTTGCCCGGGTTCTGGCGCACGTCCCGAACGAAATCGGCCAAGGTGTTCCAGGGGCTGTCCGAGCGCACCGCGAGCACCGTGGGATCGGCGGTGAGGCGCGCAACGGGCCGGAACTGCGCCGCCTGGAATGTGGCCGGCCGGCCGCTGATGCGATCCGAGATAGGGATGGTGATCATGCTGG
>JAQGMT010000414.1 GCA_028292185.1 Ramlibacter sp.
GACGAGACCGGCGACATCGAAAAGTCGCAGGGCTGGACCGCGCTGGTGCTCGACACCAACGGCAATGGCGTGCGCGACGAGTACACCGAGCCCGGCAAGCCGCAGGAACCCGGTAAGGACATGCGCATCGGCGCGACCTTCTATGCGGTGATGCCAAGCCCGGTGGACGGTTCGGTCTGGGGCACGCTGCGCGGCAATCCGGGCGCGATCGTGCGCATCGACCCGACCAAGAATCCGCACAAGTCGCTGGCCGAGCAATACAACGTTCCGCTGCCTGGCTTCGGCCCCCGGGGTGGCGACATCGACAAGCAGGGTCGCGTATGGGTCTCGCTCGCCAGCGGCCACATGGGTGTGTTCGATCGCCGCCTGTGCAAGGGGCCGTTGAACGGCCCCAAGGCAACCGGCGACCACTGCCCCGAGGGCTGGGCGTTCCACCAGTATCCGGGCCCGGGCTTCAAGGGCATCGGCGAGAACAGCGCCGAGGCCAGCTACTACTCGTGGGTGGATCAGCACAACACCTTCGGATTGGGTGACGACATCCCGATGTCCACCGCCAACCTGATGGACGGCCTCGTCGCCCTCAACAAGGACGGCAAGATGGTCTCGATCCGCGTGCCCTATCCGCTCGGCTTCTACGCCAAGGGCTTCGACGGCCGCATCGACGATCCCAACGCCGGCTGGAAGGGCCGCGGACTGTGGGCCGCCAACGGCGATCGCACCCCATGGATGATCGAGGGCGGCAAGGGCACCAAACCGCTGGCCGCGCACTTCCAGCTCAGGCCCGACCCGCTGGCGCACTGAAATACCGGCGGCGCGATCGTGTGACGACCGCGCCGCCGCTACCGTTCGGAGAAGCTCGATGGATTTCGTGCTCGATTACATCTCCGTCAACACGTTCTGGACGATCCTGTCCATCACTCATGCGTTGCTGGCGGTTGCCCTGCTCGGTGCGCTCACGCACCAGGCCGCGACCGTGCTCGCGCCACGGCGCGCCGGTGCCGCCGCCGGCTTCGTCACCCGCTTCCGCTCGGTGTCGGGGCCCAGCTATGCCGTTGCCATCTGCGTGACGTGGGTTCTGGCTTTCATCCTCGGCGGCTGGATTTACGCCAAGTACCGTATCTACGTGCGGATCCCCATCGAACAGGAAGGCATGTGGAAGACCCTGGGCGCCTTCGAGTTGAAAGAACACCTCGCCACCATAGGCCTCGGGCTCCTGCCGTTCTACTGGCACCTGTGGAAGAACGCGCACAACGCCGCGTATGACGGCGCGCGCAAATGGCTGACCGTGGTTCTCGCCGCGATTTGCTGGTACGCGTTTTTGACGGGCCACGTCGTCAACAACACGCGCGGCTTCGGGCTATGAACACCACCGCCGAAACCGCAGCGGCGACGTCATCGCGTTTTGGCACCTTCGCACTGGTGTTCGGCATCTGCTTTGCCATCCTCTACGTGGTCTGCGACATGGCGGCATTGCCGATGTTCACCTATCACCCGGGAACCGACCGCATCGATGCGGGCTTTACGCCGCCGCGCCGCGATGAAGGCCCGGCGATGTATTGGTACGGCTGGATCGCCACTTCCGCGCTCGGCGCGTCCATCCTCGGCCTGCTCGCCTCCATGCTGCCGGGAAAGATCGCCGCAAGAATTCCGTTGGCGCTGGGCTGGGCCGTGCCTGTCGTGCTCCTGCCGGTGCTGATTTATTCGCTGAAGTTCTACTGGCGTTGGTAGAGGTCACCATGCTCATTCGTGCAATCTTGCTGTCCATCGCCGTCGCAGCGGCGACGCCCGCCTTCGCCGGCGGCGATGACTACGACGCCGCCAACGACGTCAAGGGCGCGGGGCCCGCTTACTTCGGCTTCGTGCGCGATGCGCGCGGCTCGCCACTGGCCGATGCGCAGGTGGTGCTGCAGCCCAAACAAGGAAAACCGGTGTCGCTGAAGTCCAATGTGCTCGGCCTCTACCGCGGCCACATCAGCAAGGATGTCCGGCCGGACGACGTGCAAATCTCCTGTGTGAAGAGCGGCTACAAGCAGACCAAGATCAATCGTCGCACGCCACCCGGCGGCGCGGCCATGTTCATCGAGACGGAATGCACGATGCAGCGCCTGTGAGGCGCGGCGCCGTATCGCGCGCCTGCGTCGCGGCTGCTTTTCTCTTTGCGCTCTTCGGTATCCGGACGGGGTACGCCCAGATACCGGCGCCGGCTCCTGACACCATCTTCGTCAACGGCAAGATCGTCATCTATGACGGCGCGCCGGCACAGGCGCTGGCGGTGCGCGATGGAAGAATCGCAGCGATCGGCGATGCGCCCGCAATCCGCGCGCTAGCCAACCCCTCGACCCGCGTCATCGATCTGGGTGGCCGCACAGTCATCCCCGGCCTGATCGATTCACACATCCATGCCATTCGCGCCGGACTTGGCTACAGCACCGAAGTGCACTGGTTCGGCGTTCGCACGCTGAAAGAAGCGCTTGACCGCCTGCGCGCCGCAGCGAAGACAGCACCGCGGGGATCATGGCTGGTGGTGGCAGGCGGCTGGACCGATCGGCAATTCAAAGAAGACCGCCGGCCGACACAGTCCGAGATCGCAGCAGCCGCGCCCGATCACCACGTCTACATTCAATTGCTTTACAGCAATGTACTGCTCGATCCGGGCGGTGCGGACGCGCTTGGGATCAGTGACAAGGCCGGCAATTCCGAATGGTCAGCGCGCCTCACTGTGGAACGCGACCCGGCCGGCAAGCCGACCGGCTGGTTGAGCGGCGACAACCGCGCCATCAGCGACCTCTTCAACCTGCTGCCGCGCCCGACGTTCGCGCAGAAGGTCCAAGGCACGCGCGCGTTCTTCCGAGCCCTCAACGCCATGGGCGTCACCGGTGTGAGCGATCCGGGCGGCTACAACATCGAGAGTCCCGACTACCAGCCGCTGTTTCAGGTCTGGCGCGAGCACGGCCTCACCTTGCGCGTGCGCTACAGCCTGAGCGCGCCGCGCCGCGACCACGAACTCGAAGACTTCAAGGACCTGACACAGATGCTGCCGATGGGCTTCGGTGACGAGTGGTTGCGCTTCAACGGCATTGGCGAGAACGTCACCTGGGGCCACTACAACAACGACAATCCAAGCGATGCCCAGAAAGAGCAGCTCTATCAAGTGCTGCGCTGGGCGGTATCGCAGGGCATGACCGCGACTTTCCACTGGAACAACGACCGCCCTGTGCATCACCTGCTCGATGTGCTGGCGCGGGTCAACGCCGAGACGCCCATCGCGAAACTGCGTTGGTCCGTCGCGCATCTCAACGACGCATCGCCGGAAACTCTCGAGCGCTTGAAGACGATGGGCGTGGGCTGGCTGGTGCAAAACGCGTTCTATTTCCGCGGGGAGGCGTTCCTGGGCCAGCGCGGTGCCGAGGCTGCGCGCCACGTGCCGCCGATTGCCAGCGCGCTGCGGCTGAAGCTGCCGGTGGGCGGCGGCACCGACGCTCACCGCGTGATGGGACCGAACCCCTTCGCCTCGCTGCAATGGATGCTCGATGGCAAAACCATCTCCGGCGTCGCCATGCGCGCGCCGGAAGAACTGCCGACGCGGATCGAAGCGCTGCGCCTCTACACGCAAGGCAGCGCCTGGTTCACATTCGAGGAGAACGCGCGCGGCGCGCTCGCAGTCGGTCAGCTCGCCGATCTCGCGGTGCTGAGCCGCGACTACCTCAGCGTGCCGATCGAGCAGATCGGCAGCACCGTCTCGCTGCTGACCATGGTGGGCGGGCGTATCGTCTATGCCGATGGCCCGTACACAGGGCTTGAAGAAAAACCGCGCTGAGCACCGAGGGGCGCCGCACCTCCTTAAATCCGCGATCGCTGCGCCGGCGCCTGGAACCTGGAGCCCAGCGCGATCTGAGCGATCAGCGCGACCACCACGTTCAGCGCGAGCGCAACAAGACCCGTATACAAGGTGTACGGGTCGCCGCCGATCGTGAAGGTGTGAACCGGCTTGACACCATCGACGTACGCAGTCCAGGTGCCGTACGCCATCCCTGCAGCCCAGCCCACCAGCAGCGCGGGGCCACGGAACGTCCGGGTGAACAAGCCGAAGACGACCGCTGGAAAGGTCTGCAGGATCCACAGACCCCCGAGCAGCTGCAGGTCAAGCGCGAACTGGGTCGGCAGAAACAGGATGAACGCCAAAGCGCCGACCTTGACCACCAGGGACACGATCTTGGCGACCTTCTCCTCCCTGGCAGGCGTGATGTCGCTCTGGACGTAGGGCTTCCAGAAATTGCGCGTGAACAGGTTTGCAGCACCGATGGACATCACCGCAGCAGGAACCAGGGCCCCGATCGCAATCGCGGAGAACGCGAAACCAGCGAACCAGGACGGAAACAGGGCGTTGAACAGGGCCGGCACGACATCGTTGTTCGACTTCAC
>JAQGMT010000423.1 GCA_028292185.1 Ramlibacter sp.
GGGCTTAGCACTCTATCCAAGAGAGTGCTAATATTCCATATATGAAAGGAATTTCTCGCATGTCGACAGCTATTGGGGGCTCTGGCACGGCACTGGCAGTGGCCACTCCGTGGGCGGTTGTTCCATCACTGGGCAACCTCGATGCATATATTTCGGCGGTGAACCGCCTGCCCATGCTCAGTCTGCAAGAGGAGCAGGAGTTCGCACGCAAGTTCCGCGATCAGAACGACCTCGAGGCCGCTGGAAAGCTGGTGCTGTCGCACCTGCGGCTGGTGGTGTCCGTGTCGCGCAAATACCTCGGGTACGGACTGCCGCACGGCGACCTGATCCAGGAGGGGAACATCGGATTGATGAAAGCGGTGAAGCGCTTCGACCCCGACCATGGCGTGCGGCTGGTCAGCTACGCGCTGCACTGGATCAAGGCCGAGATCCACGAGTACATCCTGAAGAACTGGCGCATGGTGAAGGTGGCAACCACCAAGGCGCAGCGCAAGCTGTTCTTCAACCTGCGTTCGATGAAGCAAGGCTTCAAGGACGAGGAAGACGCGCAAACACACCGCGACAGCCTCACCGATGCGCAGATCGACTCGATGGCGCGCGAGCTCAACGTCAAGCGCGAAGAGGTGATCGAGATGGAGGCGCGCATGGCGGGCGGCGATGTGCTGCTGGACCCGGCGCCGAACGACGACGGCGATGAGGCCTTCGGGCCGATCGCGTACCTGGCCGACGCGGGGCACGAACCCACCGCGATGATCGAATCGCGCGAACGCGATGTGCTGGCCAGCGACGGCATTGCCGCGGCGCTGGAGGAACTCGATCCGCGCAGCCGCCGCATCGTGGAAGAGCGTTGGCTGAAAGTGAACGACGACGGTTCGGGCGGCCTCACGCTGCACGACCTGGCGGCCGAGTACGGCGTCAGTGCCGAGCGCATCCGGCAGATCGAGTCCGCCGCGATGAAGAAGATGAAGAAGGCCCTGGCCGCTTACGCGTAAGGCGGTTTGCGCCGTACCGCTTCGCGCCGGCAACGTCGGCTGCGCGAGACACATTGAAGGCCCGGCTCTGCCGGGCCTTTTGCTTTTCGATGCGTCGGCGTCGAATGCTGCAACAATGGTTGTGTGAGGATTAGGGGAACATCATCCACCTTCAAGGTGGGGTTGCTGCTTGCGCTGTTCGTGCTGCTGGGCGCGAGCATCGCCCGGGCCGACGAGCCGACGCCGCCCGCGAGTGCGGCGCCCGCTGTGACGATCCAGCTGCAGCCGCAACAACGGACGATTTCGCTGGACGGGCGCAGCCGATACTGGGTAGACAAGACCGCCATGGCCACCCCGCAGCAGGTGGAGGCTGCCGGCGACACGCTGCCATGGGCCACCCGCCGGCCGGGCATGTCGTTCAACCTGGACGGCAAGGCTTTGTGGTTCGAGTTCGATGTCGCCAACCCCACCGGGCAACGCTGGTATGTCGATGTGCAGTCGTCGGGCATCGACCGCGTGCAGATGTTCTATCGCGCCCCCGAGGACGGGCACTGGGTGGCGCAGGAAGCGGGGGACACCACGCCGGTTTCGGACTGGCCGATCCCGGGTCGTTTCGCCACCTTCGAAATTGCATCGGCGGGCGCCAAGCCCGTGCGGCTATGGCTGCGCATCGAACACGCGCGTGTCGATTTCGCCAGCCCCATCGTGCTGTTGAACCAGAGCGCGCTGGTGGGCTCGCGCGAGCGAGAGCAGTTCCTGCTGGGTGGCTACTTCGGTCTTGCGCTGCTGATCGCCATCATCGCGGCGGCCAACGCCGTGGCCTACCGCGACCGCAACTTCGGCGTGTACGCCGTGTATGTCGCGGCGCTGGCGGCCGGCCAACTCGCGTATCTCGGGGTGGGAGCACAGCATTTGTGGGTGTATGCGCTGAAATGGAACGAGGCAGCCACCTTCGTCCTGCCCGGCGTGTCCGCGGCCGCCGCGCTGTGGTTCGCGCGCACGGTGACGGAGCCCGGCCGCTTCTCCAACGCGCTCGACCTCGTGGTGTGGGCCCTGATCGCGGCACTGCTGGGGGCCGTGGCTGTCGATACGGTCGTCGCCAGCCGCGCCTCGTTCGCCTTGCTGATGGTGCTGATCATCGTCGCCCTGGTTCTGGTGGCTGGGCTGATCGCGCTGGTATGGACGCAGGGAGATGACGCGCACATCCGCGTGATTGCGCTGGGCTTCCTGCCGGTGATGGTGGCGGCCGTGTTCCCGGTGTTGCGCGGGCTCAACCTGATTCCCACCAGCGACTTGACGCGGTATGCCTTGTCCGGCGGCGCCGCCTTGGAGATGCCCATACTGTTTTACGCGCTCAGCATGCGCGGCAGCCTGCGCCGCGAAGCGCAGGTGCGCGCGTCCGCGCTGTCGGGACACGACGCACTGACCGGCCTCTCGCACGCCCGAACCCTGCTGCCACGGCTGGAGGACGCGCTCAAGCGGGCGCGCAGCCTCAAGCACCCCTGCGCGCTGCTGGCGGTGAGGCTGGCGAATTACGAGGCCGTCGCCTCGCAATTCGGCCGCGAGGTCGCGGACCGGATGCTGGTGGTGGCCGCGGCCTTGCTGCGCAACGCCATCACCGACATCGACCTGGCGGTGCGAACCGGGGAGCGGGATTTCGCGTTGCTGCTCGAGGGGCCGACCACCACCGAAAACGCCATCGGGCGGGCCCAGCAACTGGTGGCCAGCGGCTTGCGCCATCACGACGCCTTGCCGGGCGCCACCATCCTGAAGTTCAACATCGCCGTGGCCCTGCTGCCGGAGAACGGCCTCGACGCGGCAGCCAGCATCAAGTGGCTGCTCGAGGCCTTGAACGAGATTCGCCCGGACGCGCGCAAGGCGATCCGGGCCGTCAACTTCTAGGGCGAGTCAGGCCTCGCTTTTGAGCAGCAGCTGCAGGTCGGAGGCGAGCGCCTGCGGACCGGCGTCGTAGCGCGAATACAGGCGCAGATGGCCTTTGGTGTCGAAGACGAAGTTCGCCGCGGAGTGATCCATGGTGTAGCTGGTCGGCGTCTTGCCCTCCACCTTCTTGTAATACACCTTGAACTCCTTCGCGACCGCGGCCAGCTGCTCCGGCGTGCCGCGCAGCGCCACGAACGTGGGGTCGAAATTGGCCATGTAGCCCTTGAGCACCTCGGGGGTGTCGCGCTCGGGATCGATGGTCACGAACAGGCCTTGCACCTTGGCGCCATCCGCCCCCATCAATTTCCTGGCCTCGGCGACGTCGGACAGCGTGGTGGGGCACACGTCCGGACATTGCGTATAGCCGAAGAACATGACCACCAGCTTGCCCTGGAAATCCTTCAGGGTGCGAACCTGCCCGTTCTGGTCCGGCAGCTGGAAGTCCTTGGCGTAGTCGGCCCCGGTGAGGTCCACGGCCTTGAACTGCGGCTTGTTCTCGGTGCAGGCCGCCAGCGTGGCGCCCAGCCCTGCGGTGAATGCGCCGGCGGCGAAGGTAGCGAGAGCGTTGCGGCGGTTCATGGCATCAGAAGAGGTAATGGTCCACCAGCAGCGCCGCGAACAACACGCTGAGGTGAATCAGGGAAAAACGAAACGTCGCTCGGGCAAGAGCATCGGAGTAATTACGCCACAGACGAAAACCATACAGCGAGAAGCCAAAGCTCAGCACCAATGCCGCCGCCAGGTACAACCAGGAGCTCATGCCGTAGGCGAACGGCATCAGGCAGGCAGCGAACAATACCAGTGTGTAGAGAAATACCTGCAGCCGGGTGAATTCATTGCCGTGCGTCACCGGCAGCATCGGCAAGCCTGACTTGCGATAGTCCTCGACCCGGTACAAGGCCAAGGCCCAGAAGTGCGGCGGCGTCCACAGAAATACGATGAGGAAAAGAATCAGCGCCTCGGGCCCGACGCCGCCGGTCATCGCGGCCCAGCCCAGCACCGGCGGCATCGCACCGGAAGCCCCGCCGATGACGATGTTCTGGGGCGTCAGCGGCTTGAGGATCACGGTGTAGATCACCGCGTAGCCGACAAAGGTTGCGAAGGTCAGCCACATCGTCAGCGGGTTCACCCACGCATACAGCATCCAGGATCCCAAACTGCACAGCACCGCGGCGAACAGCAGCGTTTGCCAGTCGCTCAGCTCGCCCTTGGCCGTGGCGCGCCAGGAGGTGCGCCGCATCCTGGCATCGATGCCCTGCTCCACCAGGCAATTGAAAACCGCCGCCGCGCTGGCGACCAACCAGATGCCGACGCACGCCACGAATGCGAGGCGCAGGTCGGCCAGGGTCGGCGCGCCGGGAACCGCGAGCGCCATCCCGATCAGCGCGCAGAACACGATCAACTGCACGACGCGCGGCTTGGTCAATGCATAGAACTGCTGCAGCTTGATCACCGCGTGCTGGCCCACGGCCTGCGACTTGGCCGTGCTCATGTGGCCACCCTGCGCGAATCCAAGCGGGCCGCGCCCGCGGTCGCGCGCGCGCCGGCACTCGCGCGCAAGGCCCAGGTGCACACCACGACCAGCGCCGCCGCGCCGCCGGTGTGCGACACCGCCGCGGCCAGCGGCCAGCCCAACACCACGTTGGACAGGCCCGTGGCCAATTGCCACAGCGCCAGCCCGGCGATCCAGTTCGACTGCCGTGAGAGGACGCCGTGTTGGCGAAGCTGCCAGGCCAGCAAGGCCAGCGCGGCGAACAACGCATAAGCGGCAAGCCGGTGCGCGAAGTGAATCGCGGTGAGGGCCGCGAATGGGATGTGCTCGCCCGCCGCCGTCATGCCCAGATCGCGCCAGATCTCGAAGCCATGCCGCCAATCCATCGCGGGCCACCAGTCGCCCTGGCATTTGGGGAATTCGCTGCAGGCCAGCACCGCGTAATTCGTGCTGACCCAACCGCCCAGCGCAATTTGCAGCCACAGCAGCGCGAACGCGGCGAGCAAGCCTGCGCGCAAACCGGCCGGCACCGCTTCAGGGCCAGTGCCGCGACTCGCCAGATCCCACGCCACGGCCTGGCGGCACAGCAACGCGAGCAGCACCATTCCGCCCAGCAGATGCAGCGTCACGATCGCGGGAAAAAGCTTCATCGTCACGGTCAATGCGCCGAACGCGCCTTGCAGGCAGACCCACGCGAGGGTTGCCGTGGGCCACCAGGCATTGACCGGGTCGCCACGCCGGCGCCGTGACCATGCGGCCGCGGCCAACGCGGCGATCAGCACGCCCACCGCCATCGCAAGATAGCGATGGACCATTTCGATCCAGGCCTTCGCGTGCGTCACCGGCCCGGTCGGCATCGCAGCTTGGGCCTGCTCGATCTGCGCGTGCGCGCCGGCGGCGGTAGCACTGCCGTAACAGCCCGGCCAATCGGGGCACCCCAGTCCCGAGTCGGTGAGCCGGGTGAAGGCGCCAAACAGCACCAGGTCGAAGGTGAGGAAGAGCGTGAGCAGCGTCAATGCTTGCAGCCGGCCGCTGCCCGACCCTTGTTGGTTGCGCACCCACACCCACGCGAGCGGCCCCAGCGCCAGCATCGCACCCATCAGCATGAGGCGCAGCGCGGGGGACAGGTCGTACAGGGCTGGCTGCATACGTGCTCAGTGGCCCGGACGGCCGGGCTGGTCCCAGGACTCCGAAGCGCGCAGCAGCCGATCGAGGTCGCGCTTGATGTTCTTGGCGGCGGCGGTGTCCACTTCCGCCGTGCCCGACGCGGGAAACCGCATCATCCAGTTGCCCAGCGGGTCGACCAGGTACAGATGATCGGCGAGTTGCGAGCCGTTCGCGGGCGCCAACCATTGCGCCAGTTGGCGTGCATCGACTCGCAGCACCGTGGCTTGCGCCAAGGCCGGCAACAGCGCAGCGCGCACGGGCGCGTCGTCCGTGACCAGCCAGACCCAATCCACCCGCTCCTTCTCCTTGCCCAGGCCTTCGCGCAACTGGCGCTGCAGGTACAGGTGTTTCTCGCAGCGGGCATCGCAAGCACCGCCGGCCACGCTGATCAACAGCCACTGCCCGCGCAGCGAAGGCAGCGCCATAGCCCGGCCTTGCAGCGAAGTCGCCGTGATCGGTGGCAGCGGGCGCTGCGGGTCGATCAACTCGCCGTAGTTGCGCCGGCTTTCGGGCCGGATCACGTAGTAGGTGAAGTAAGACGCGATCACAGGCGCGGCACAGACCGCCAGCACCGCGAGCATCTTCAGGCGCCCCGCCCGCGTGCGCCCCGCATCGCCGCCCACCACGCCCTTCACGGGCGGAAGCGTGTGCACCGTCAGGCCCAGCGGCTCGTCAAGCATGGGGGACCTTGCGCCTTGGGGCGACGAACTGGAACCAGACATAGAGGATGGCGATCAGGATGCTCAAGGCCCACCATTGCGCGGCATAGCCGTAATTCGTTGCGACGCTGCTGGCGGGCTCGGGCCATTCGCGCAGCAGGCCTTCGGACGGCTCGCCGAGCTGCTGCACCGACAGCGCCAGCAGCGGCAGCCCCGTCTCGGCCCGGAACTGGGCCAAGTCGAGATTTTGCCGGATGGGGCCCGGCGCTGCGCCGGCGAACTCATAAAGCTTGGCCGGAGGCGGGGCCAAGCGCCCCCGCACCTCGACCACGCCCTCGGGCGTCGTGACCGGCGGCAGCTTTTCGCGCTCGACGAAATTGCGCGGCGCCCAGCCCCGCTGGACCAGCACCGCAGCGTCGCTGCCTTCCAGCCGCAGCGGCGTGACCACGTAGAAGCCTATCCTGGCCTGCATCTGCCGGTTATCCAGGAACACCGTGCGGCTGCCCACCCAGCTGCCACGCAGCACGATGGTCCTGTGCAGCAGATCGGCCGGGTTGCGGCTCGCGAGCAATTCCCCTTGCGAGACAGGCGCGAGGGCCTGGCGCTGCTCGATCGCGGCGTGCAGCGCCAGCTTCTGGGCGGCACGGCTCATCTGCCAGATGCCCAGCGCCAGCGTGACCGCGATGCCGGTTACGGCCGCGGCCGTAATCAGCCAGAACCGGCCCGAACGATTGCCGCTCACAGGATAATTGGCTCCATGAAATACTTCGTGGCGTTGGCCTTCCTGGCCATCCTCGGCAGCTTGGGCTCAGCCTTGTTCTTCATGATGCGCGACGGCCGCAACGGCAAGCCCAAGACCAGCAACATGGCGCGCGCCCTGGCATTCCGCGTTGGCTTCTCGATCCTGCTGTTCATCTGCATTCTGGTGGCCTGGAAGTTCGGCTACATCCAGCCGACGGGAATACCGCTGAGCCAATAAATCCACAAAGTACAAGGCGCCCTGCAGGGCGCCTTGTTATGTCCTTCGCGGAGCGTTTTACTTCGCGGAGCGTTCCCTACAACCAGTAGACCAGCGTGTAGAGGCCCAGCCACACTACGTCGACGAAGTGCCAGTACCAGGCGGCGCCTTCGAACCCGAAATGGTGGTCGGGCGTGAAGTGGCCCTTCATGATCCGCAGCGTGATGAACAGCAGCATCAGCATGCCGACGATCACGTGGAACCCGTGGAAGCCCGTCAGCATGAAGAAGGTGGAGCCGTAGGCGCCGGAGCTCAGCTTGAGGTTGAGCTCATGGTACGCGTGGAAATATTCGTAGGCCTGCACGCAGACGAAGGTGGCGCCCAGCAGCACCGTGATCCACATGAACAGGATCGTGCGGCCGCGATGGTTCTCGCGCAGCGCATGGTGGGCGATGGTGAGTGTGACGCCCGACGACAGCAGCAATGCCGTGTTGATCGTGGGCAGCCAGAACGGCGTCATCGTCTGGAACGGCTCGATGATGCCCGCGGGCGATGCCGTGGTGCCCGGTGCGACCGACGGCCAGACCGCCTTGAAGTCGGGCCACAGCAATGCGTTGTCCAGGCCGCCCAGCGCCGGCACCGAGTGGGAGCGCATCCACCACAAGGCGGTGAAGAACGCGCCGAAGAACATCACTTCGGAGAAGATGAACCAGCTCATGCTCCAGCGGAACGACAGGTCCACCTTGTGCCCGTACGAGCCGCCTTCGCTCTCGCCGATGGCTTGGCGGAACCACTGGAACAGCACCCCGAACAACCAGAGGAAGCCGAACAGCAGCAGGTATTCGCCCCAGCCCGATCCGTTGATCCACTGCGAGGCGCCAAAGAAGATGCACAGCAGGCCGAACGAGGCCATCGCCGGATGCCGCGACGGTGCCGGGACGAAGTAATAGGGCTTGGTGACGCTTGCGCTTGTACTCATCTGAACTCCTGCTGATGCCTCGAAATTATTCTTCAATGCCTGTCTGCGCTAACCGGCCACCCAGCGGACCAGCAGCACCAGCGCGCCGACGAACAGCGCCACGCCGAGCAACGCCACCGCGATGACGTGAAATGGATTCACCTTGCCGAGGTCCGCCTGGAACTCGCTGTGCTTGCGGATCCCGATGAACGACCAGGCAACGGTCTTGATGGTCTGCAATACGTTCATGCGGGTGCGTCGGGCGTCTTGCTGCCGACTTCGAAGAAGGTATACGACAGCGTGATGGTCGTGACATCCTTGGACAGCCGGCGATCGATCACGAAGGTGACCGGCCACTGCTTCTTCTCGCCCGGATCCAGCGTGTACTGCTTGAAGCAGAAGCACTCGACCTTGTTGAAATGCGCCGCCGCCTGGTGCGGCGCATAGCTGGGAATCGCCTGGGCCGACATGCGCCGGTTCTGCACGTTCTGGAACTCGTACATCACCGTGGCCAGTTCGCCGGGATGCACCTGCAGCGAGCGCTGGGCCGGCTTGAACTCCCACGGTCCGCGCGCATTGGCGTCGAATTCGACGGTGATCGTGCGGCTCAGGTCCACCTGCGAGTTGCCCGAGGCCACTTCACTGCCCGTTGAACTGCCGCCCGGCACCTGCCGCTCCGACAGCGACAGGATGTTGATGCCCGTCACCTCGCAGATGTGCTTGTACAGCGGAATCAGCCCGTAGCCGAAGCCGAACATGGCGGCGGTGACCACGGCCAGCTTGCCGACCATCTTGGCATTTTCGGAACGGATGCTCATGAGGTCAGTGGCCCAGCAGGAACATCTTGACGACGAAGCCGATGAAGAACACCAGCGCGATGGACGCCAGGACCAGCGCCATCCGCAGGTTGCCCTTCTTCTGATCTTCAGTGGCCATGTGTCGGTAGGAGTTCAGTGACCCGTGGACACCTGCGCGTCCAGGACGCGGGTGGCGGTGTGATCCAGGCGCGGCGGCGTTTCGAAGGTGTGGAACGGCGCCGGCGACGGCACTTCCCACTCCAGGCCCTCGGCACCCTTGCCGTCCGGGTCGTTCCACGGACGCTGCGGCGCGGGTTCACCGCGGCCGCGCATTACCGGCAGCACGATCGCGAAGAAGAAGTACACCTGCGCCAGACCGAATGCGAAGCCGCCGAGGGACGCGAGCATGTTGAAGTCGGCGAACTGCATCGGGTAGTCGGCGTAGCGGCGCGGCATGCCGGCCAGCCCCAGGAAGTGCATTGGGAAGAAGGTGACGTTGAACGCGATCATCGTCCACCAGAAGTGGATCTTGCCGCGCGACTCGTTGTACATCACGCCCGTCCACTTCGGCGACCAGTAGTAGAAGCCGGAGAACATCGCGAACAAGGACCCGGCCACCAGCACGTAGTGGAAGTGGGCCACGACGTAGTAGGTGTCCTGCAGCAGCAGGTCGATTGGCGCCATGGCCAGGATCAGGCCGGTGAAGCCGCCGATGGTGAACACGAAGATGAAGCCGATGGCGAACAGCATCGGCGTCTCGAGCGTCATCTAGCCTTGCCACATGGTCGCGATCCAGTTGAATATCTTCACGGCCGTGGGCACCGCGATCAGCATGGTCGCGTACATGAATAACAGCTGGCCCGTCACCGGCATGCCGGTGGTGAACATGTGGTGCGCCCACACGATGAACGACAGGATGGCGATCGAGCTGGTCGCGTAGACCATCGAGGCGTAGCCGAACAGGCGCTTGC
>JAQGMT010000456.1 GCA_028292185.1 Ramlibacter sp.
GAAACGGCCGCTCGCCGATGAAGCAGATTCCGGTCGAGTCCTTCTTCTTCGCGTTCGGCAGGCCGATCTCGGCGGCGATGCGGCGCACCTCGGCTTTCTTCAGCGCGCCGAGCGGAAAGAGCGTCCGCGCGAGCTGCCCCTGGTTCAGCCGGTGCAGAAAGTAGCTCTGGTCTTTTGTGCCGTCCAGGCCCTTGAGCAGTTCGAAATGGCCGGCAGGGGCGTCTTGCGACCTCACTTCGCGCACCCGCGCGTAATGCCCGGTCGCGATCTTGTCGGCCCCCAGGCGCATTGCGTGGTCGAGAAAGGCCTTGAACTTGATCTCGGCGTTGCACAGGACGTCGGGGTTGGGCGTGCGCCCGGCCTGGTACTCGCGCAGGAATTCGGCAAACACGCGGTCCTTGTACTCGGCCGCGAAGTTCACATGCTCGATGTCGATGCCAATGACGTCCGCGACGCTGGCGGCGTCCAGGAAGTCCTGGTTGGAAGAACAATATTCGTCGTCATCGTCGTCTTCCCAGTTCTTCATGAAGATGCCGACGACGTCCCAGCCTTGTTGCTTGAGCAGGTGCGCGGTCACCGCGGAGTCCACGCCCCCGCTCAGACCGACGACGACCCGCGGCTTGGCTCTCATCGGCGAATTATCCCAGCCGGACCAAACCCGTTGGGTTCGCGGGTGCACCTTGGTGCTTACCCGCGCTGGAACAGTAGACGTTCGAACTACGATGGCGCGGTCCAACGCGATGCTGGATAACCTAAAGGAGCCAACATGACACGAAACCTCATTGCCGCCGCCTTCGGCGCCACCTTGCTGTGCGCGGGGGCCAGCTGGGCGCAGCAGCCCGCCGCGAACCCGATGGACGTCGTACCGGAGAAGATGCCCTTCGACGTGCCCTATGGCGCACCGATCTCGCTGGACCGGGCCGACGCCGCCTTGAATGCGGCCATCGCGGAAGCCCGCGGCCGTGGCTGGAAAATGAACTGCGCGGTGGTGGACTCGGGCGGAAACCTGGTCGCCTTCAAGCGGATGGACGGCGCCCAGCTCGCCTCCATCCAGATCGCGGAGCACAAGGCCCGCGCTTCGGCCACCTTCCGCCGGGAGACCAAGGCCTTCGAAGCGGGTATCCAGGGCGGGGCCATTTATCAGCTCACCCTCGACGGCGTGATCGGTTCGCGCGGCGGGATCCCGCTGGTCGAAGGCGGCCGCATGATCGGGGCGATCGGCTGCTCGGGCGGCACCGGTTCGCAGGACGAGGTGAGCTCTCGCGCCGGCGTCGCGACGGTCAAGTAACCGGGCCGGCATCGGGAGCGTCCGCCGGGCCGCGGAAGATGCGAAGATTCGCTCCTGATGGTTGATGTACTTGTGATTGGCGGCGGCAACGCCGCGTTGTGTGCCGCGCTCATGGCCCGTGAGGCCGGCGCCACGGTCTTGCTGCTGGAGTCGGCCCCGCGCGAATGGCGCGGCGGCAATTCGATGCACGTGCGCAACCTGCGCTGCATGCACGACGCGCCGCAGGACGTGCTGCTCGAGGCCTACCCTGAAGAAGAGTTCTGGCAAGACCTGCTGAAGGTCACCGGCGGCGCCACCGACGAAAAGCTGGCCCGGCTGGTGATCCGCGCCTCGTCCCACTGCCGCGACTGGATGCGGCGCCATGGCGTGCGCTTTCAGCCGTCATTGGCCGGGACCTTGCACCTGTCGCGCACCAACGCTTTCTTCATGGGCGGCGGCAAGGCCCTGGTCAACGCGTATTACCGCAGCGCCGAACAGCTCGGCGTCAAGGTGCGCTACGACAGCCCCGTGGACGCGCTGGAGATCGACGGGGGGCGCTTCATCGCAGCGCGCATCGGGTCCGAGCGGATCGAAGCCAAGGCCTGTGTGCTGGCTTGCGGCGGGTTCGAGTCCAACCTCGAGTGGCAGCGCGAAGCCTGGGGGCAGAACGAGCGCGGCGAATGGCCCGCCGACAATTTTCTCGTCCGCGGCACACGCTTCAATCGCGGGGTGCTGCTGAAATTCATGATGGATGCCGGCGCCGACATCGTCGGCGACCCGTCGCAGGCGCATTGCGTCGCGATCGATGCGCGCGCCCCGCTGTACGACGGCGGCATCGTGACGCGAGTGGACTGCGTGTCGCTGGGCGTCATGCTCAACCAGGAAGCGCAGCGCTTCTACGACGAGGGCGAAGATTTCTGGCCCAAGCGCTATGCCATCTGGGGCCGCCTGGTGGCGCAGCAGCCGCAACAGATCGGCTATTGCATCATCGACAGCAAGGCCGTCGGCCGCTTCATGCCGCCGGTCTTTCCCGGCGTGCAGGCGCAGACCTTGCCCGAGCTCGCACGGCAACTCGAACTGGAGCCTGCGGCCTTCGTGAAAACGCTGAGTGACTTCAACGCGGCGTGCCGCCCCGGAAGCTTCGATCACACCGTGCTGGATGACTGCCGCACCGAGGGACTCGCCCCGGCAAAGAGCCACTGGGCCTTGCCCATCGACACGCCGCCGTTCTATGCCTACGCGCTGCGGCCGGGCATCACGTTCACCTACCTCGGGCTCAAGACCAATGAAATGGCGACGGTGCACTTCGGCGGCGCGGCCAGCCCGAACCTGTTCGTCGCCGGCGAAATGATGGCGGGCAACGTGCTCGGGCGCGGGTACACGGCCGGCGTGGGCATGAGCATAGGCACCGCCTTTGGTCGCATCGCCGGAACCCAGGCTGCGGCGGCGGCGCTGAAGGACGAGGCTTATGCAACAGCTTGACGCGCTGGCACGCGAAGCCGTTGCCCTGGCGCAAGGCGCCAGCCTGGACGCCAATGAAGCGGAGGTCGCCCGGCAGATGCAGATCTGCAATGCCTGCCGCTATTGCGAAGGCTTTTGTGCGGTGTTTCCCGCGATGACGCGCCGCCTGGACTTCGTCAAGGCCGACGTTCATTACCTCGCGAACCTCTGCCACAACTGCGGCGCGTGCCTGCATGCCTGCCAGTACGCGCCGCCGCACGAGTTCGCGGTGAACGTGCCCAAAGCGATGGCGCAAGTGCGCGTGCAGACCTATGCCGACTTCGCCTGGCCGCCTGCGTTGGGCGCACTGTACCGGCGCAACGGCCTGGTGCTGGCCTTGGCGACCGCGATCGGCTTGGCGCTGTTCATGGTGCTGCTGCTTCGGGTGAATGGAAGCATCGCCGGCCAGGCGCTGGCGGCGAACTTCTACGCGGTCTTTCCGCACAACACCTTGGTGCTGATGTTCGGCGTGGTGTTCGCATTCGCCGTGCTGGCACTCGCGATGGGTGCCCGGGCATTCTGGGGCGCGACCAGGCAAGTGCCCAAGCGCGCCGTCTCCAGCTCAGCGAAGACGGGCCAGGCCGCGGCACAGGCGGCGCACGACGCGCTCACCTTGAAATACCTGGACGGCGGCCACGGCGACGGCTGCAACGAATCGAGCGACGCCTTCACCCTGGCACGGCGGCGCTTTCATCACGCCACCTTCTACGGCTTCATGCTTTGCTTCGCGGCCACTTGCGTCGCAACGCTGTACCACTACGCTTTCGGTCGGCATGCGCCGTACCCGATTCGCAGCTTGCCGGTGCTGCTGGGCACGCTCGGAGGTATCGGCCTGCTGGTGGGGCCGGCGGGATTGCTCTGGTTGAACCTGCGGCGCGATCCGGCGCATGGCGATCCGCAGCAAAAGCCGATGG
>JAQGMT010000013.1 GCA_028292185.1 Ramlibacter sp.
CCAGGCCATGTCGGTGATGTGCAGCAGGCCGTCGATGCCGCCGAGGTCGACGAACGCACCGTATTCGGTGATGTTCTTGACGACGCCACGGACCACGGAACCCTCTTTCAGGGTCTCCATCAGCTTGGCGCGCTCTTCGCCCATCGAGGCTTCGACCACGGCACGGCGCGACAACACGACGTTGTTGCGCTTGCGGTCGAGCTTGATGACCTTGAACTCCATCGTCTTGTTTTCGTACGGCGTCAGGTCCTTGATCGGACGCGTGTCGATCAGCGAACCGGGCAGGAAGGCGCGGATGCCGTTGACCAGCACCGTGAGGCCGCCCTTGACCTTGCCGCTGGTGGTGCCGGTGACGAACTCGCCCGACTCCAGCGCTTTTTCCAGGCTCATCCAGGAGGCGAGGCGCTTGGCCTTGTCGCGCGACAGGATGGTGTCGCCATAACCGTTCTCGATGGCATCGATGGCCACCGACACGAAGTCGCCGGCCTGGACTTCGATTTCGCCCTTGTCGTTCTTGAATTCGTCGATCGGGATGTACGACTCGGACTTCAGTCCGGCGTTGACCACGACGTGGTTGTGTTCCACGCGCACCACTTCGGCGGTGATGACTTCGCCGGTACGCATTTCAGAGCGTTGCAGCGATTCTTCGAACAGGTCGGCAAAAGATTCAGACATTCAGTTTTCCTTGCTCGTCGAACAGGTTTCCAGCCGCAAAAGCAAGATCGCTTCAGCGCGGCTGTTGTTAGGACTGGGACGGCGGTTTTTTGCGGCTTGCGCCGCGGGTTAAGTTGAACAACCACGCTGCCTGGTGCGCTGTTGCGCGAGAAGGGCGGCGTGGGCCTTACAAAAGCGGTCAGCTTTTGGCTACTGCTGCGAGAAATGGTTGTTTCTCTTCCCACCACCGGAGCACCTGCGCCACCGATTGTTCGATCGATTGGCTCGAGTTATCCAGAAGGAGGGCGTCTTGCGCCGGCTTGAGTGGCGCCACCGCACGGGACGAATCCCTGGCGTCGCGCGCTTCCAGGTCGGCACGAAGAACGTCGATTGTAGTGGGATTTCCCTTTGAAATCAATTGCTTATGCCGGCGTTCGGCGCGGTGGCCGGCGCTCGCGGTGAGGTACACCTTCATCTGGGCGTCGGGGAAGATCACCGTCCCCATGTCGCGCCCGTCGGCGACCAGCCCCGGCAGGCGGCGAAAACTCTGCTGTAAGGCCACCAGCGCCGTGCGCACCGCGGGCAGCGCGGAGACCTTCGACGCGTTCATGCCGGCTTCCTCCGTGCGGATCGCCTCCGTCACATCCTGGTCGTCCAGCGTCACCTGGGTCCGGCCGAAACGAACCGGCAGCTTGGCGGCGAGCTTGGCGATGCTGTGTTCGTGAGCCACATCAAGTTCGAGCCCGGCGCGCAGCGCGGCCAGCGCCGTGATGCGGTAGAGCGCGCCCGAATCCAGGTAGTGATAGCCGAGTTCGTGCGCCACTTGCGAAGCGAGAGTGCCTTTGCCGGAGGCCGTCGGCCCGTCGACGCAGATCACCGGAATGCGCGGCGCCGCTGTCTGGGCCAGGAAGAACAGGGCTTCGAAATAGTCCGGGAAGGTCTTGGCGACGCATTTCGGGTCTTCGATGCGAACCGGCACCCCGGCCGGGTTGAACGCAGCCAGCGAAAAGCACATCGCGATGCGGTGATCGTCGTAAGTGTGGATGCTTGCCGGCTTCCATGATCCGGCGTCGAGGCGAGGCGGCGTGATCTTGATGAAATCGGAGCCTTCCTCGACCGCCGCGCCGAGCTTGCGCAGCTCGATGGCCATGGCGGCGAGCCGGTCGGTTTCCTTGACTCGCCAGCTGGCGATGTTGGTCAGCGTGGTCTGGCCGTCGGCATACAAGGCCATCACCGCAAGCGTCATCGCCGCGTCCGGAATGTGATTGCAGTCCAGCTGGATGGGCTTGAGCGGCCACGCGCCGCGTGTGACCTCCAGCCAGTTCGGCCCGCTCGTCACGCGTGCGCCCATGAGGCGTGCGGCGTCGATGAAGCGGATGTCGCCCTGGATCGAATCCTCGCCAACGCCGTCGATGCGGATGGTGCCCGATGGCGCGGCGATGGCGCCGAGCGCCACGAAATAGCTTGCCGATGACGCGTCCGCTTCCACGTGGATCGCGCCGGGCGATTGATAGCGGGCGCCCGCCCGAATCGTGAATCGCTGCCAGCCTTCCCGCGAGACAGTGACGCCGAAGCGGGCCAGCAGGTTCAAGGTGATCTCGATGTACGGCTTGGAGATGAGCTCGCCCACCACTTCGATGACGATGTCCCGATTGGCTACCAGCGGCAGCGCCATCAGCAATGCCGTGAGGAACTGGCTCGAGACATCGCCGCGCACCCGGATCGGCGCATCGAGCTTGAGCTGGGGCCGGCCGATGCGCAGCGGCGGATAACCGGCAACGCCGAGGTATTCGATGTCGCAGCCGAGTTGACGCAGCGCGTCCACCAGGTCGCCAATCGGCCGCTCGTGCATCCGCGGCACGCCGCTCAGCTCGAACTCGCCGCCGATCACGGCAAGCGCGGCCGTCAGGGGCCGCATCGCCGTTCCGGCATTGCCCAGGAACAGCCGTGCCCGCGAAGCGCCCGCTGCGCCGGCCAAGCCGGTGATCGCGACGTCAGCGCCCTGGTGCTTGACGCCGCATCCCAGCGCGCGCAAGGCGTCCAGCATCACCCGCGTGTCGTCGGAATCGAGGAGTCCATGAACCAGTGTGGAGCCTTGGCTCAGCGCCGCCAGCAACAGCACGCGATTGGAAATGCTCTTCGAGCCGGGCAGCGTCACGCCGCCGGAGGCGCTGTCCAGCGGCGGGAGGTCCAGGAACTTGGTGGCGAACATCAGGCATCCGGCCGGGCCGGCTCACCTTGGCTTCATTTCGCTGCGGCGCCCATGCGCCAATTGGCGCGGGCCTCGCTGGCCTGGCCAATCAGGCCTTCCAGCGCTTCGGCATTGCCGCTCTCGATCATCGCCTCCATCGCGTTCAAGGCCCGCTGGAAGATCTTGGATTGCGCCAGCAACTCGTTGCGGTTGGCCATCAGGATGTCGCGCCAGATCTTGGGCTCCGAAGCGGCGATGCGGGTGAAGTCGCGAAAGCCGGGACCGGCCAGCGCCAGATGTTCGCCGCCTTGCTCCTGCGACGAGATGGCCTGCATCAGCGCGAAGGCAATCAGGTGCGGCAGGTGGCTGACGGCGGCAAATGCCGCGTCGTGCGCGTCGGGCGTCATTTTCGAGACCTGGCAGCCCAGGCTCTCCCACAACTTCAGCGCTCTTGCATATTGCTGCGGCGACGTGCGATCAATGGGCGTCAGGATCACTTGCCTGCCGCTGTACAGGTCGGGGTCGGCGTTCTCCACCCCGGAGACTTCCTTGCCCGTGATCGGATGGCAGGGCACGAAGGAGCCGATGTTCTCGCGCAGCACCCGGCGGGCGGCGTCCACGACGTCGCGCTTGGTGGAGCCCACGTCCATGATCAGCATTTCCTTGGTGACCAGGTGCCGGATGGCCTTGAGCGTTGCCTCGGTCGCGGCGACGGGCACCGCGAGCAGCACGATATCGGCGCCGGAGACGGCCAGCAGCGCGGAAGGCGCTTCCACGTCGATCACGCCCATCGAGATGGCCCGTTGCGTGGTCGACGGTGACTTGCTATAGCCGACCACGCGCTTGACCAGCCCCGCGCGTTTCAGGGCGAGCGCGAACGAGCCGCCCATCAGGCCGCATCCGATCAGGCCTAACTGCTCAAACATGGTCGAAGCCGACATTGAGCGCCGCCGGGCCGCCCCAAGGCGCGAAGGCCCCCTTGGGGGGCAGCGCAGTACATGAAGTGACAAGCGTGGGGGCCATATTCAGTCGCCGATCGGATAGGTGCCCAGCACCTTGTAGAAGGCGCAGAGGGACTGCAGGTCCTTCAGCGCGGCGGCGACGTGCGGTTGCGAGGGATGCCCCTGCACGTCGATGTAAAAATAATATTCCCACTGGCCCGAGCGGGCCGGGCGGGATTCGAAGCGCGTCATCGATACGCCGTGTTGCTTCAGCGGCACCAGCATGTCGTGCACCGCGCCGGGGCGGTTGGGCACCGACACCACCAGGCTGACGCAGTCGCGGCCGGTGGCCTGCGGCGCGGGCAGCACCTGCGGCAGGCAGATCACGGCAAAGCGGGTGCGGTTGAACGCGTCGTCCTGCACCGCGTGGGCTGCGACGTGCAATCCGAATTCGCTCGCGGCGCGTTCGCTGGCGATGCCGGCCCACGCGGGGTTGGTGCCGGCCAGCCGCGCGCCCTCGGCGTTGCTGGAAACGGCGCGGCGTTCCGCGCTGGGCAGGTGCTTGCTCAGCCAAGCCTGGCATTGCGCGAGCGCCTGCGGATGCGCCAGCACCACCTCGATGCCCTGGAGCGAGCCGGAAAGCCGAACCAGGTGATGCCGCACCAGCAGGCTCACTTCGCCCACGATGTGCAGTGGCGAATTCAGCAGCAGGTCGAGCGAGCGCGTGACCACGCCTTCGCTGTTGTTCTCCACCGGGACCACCCCGAAGTCAGCGGTTCCGGCGGTGGCGGCGTGGAACACTTCGTCGAAGTTGACGCAGGGCACATGTTCGATGCTCGAGCCGAAGAACTGCAGCGCGGCCTGCTCGCTGAAGGTGCCGGTGGGGCCGAGGTAGGCCACGCGTTGCGGCGCTTCCAGCGCGCGGCACGCCGACATGATCTCGCGCCAGATCGTGCCCACGTTGCGGTTCTTCAAAGGCCCCGGATTGGCGGCTTGCAGATCATTCACGACCTGCGCTTCACGCTCGGGCCGAAACACAGGCGAGCCCTCAGCGCGTTTGAGTTCGCCCACCTCGTTGGCCAAGGCGGCGCGCCGATTCAACGCGCCCAGCAGTTCGCGGTCGATCGCGTCGATTTCGGCGCGCAGCCGGCTCAGGTCCTTGTTCATTCGTCCGCACCGGCTGGCGTGTCCTCGCCCTCGGCGGCCTGGGCGTCGTTTTCGACGATGCGCTGCAATCCGCTGAGTTTGGAGCCCTCGTCCAGCCCGATCAGGGTGACACCTTGGGTCGCACGGCCCAACTCGCGAATCTCGCTGACGCGGGTGCGTACCAGCACCCCCTTGTCGGTGATGAGCATGATCTCGTCATCGGCGCGCACCAGGGTGGCGGCGACCACCTTGCCGTTGCGCTCGCTCTGCTGGATGGCGATCATCCCCTTGGTGCCGCGCCCGTGGCGCGTGTATTCGGTGATGCCGGTGCGCTTGCCATAGCCTTTTTCGGTGGCGGTCAGCACGCTTTGCTGTTCGTCCTCGGCCACCAGCATGGCGATCACGCCCTGGCCTTCGTCGAGCATCATGCCGCGCACCCCGCGCGTGTTGCGGCCGGTGGGGCGGACGTCGTTTTCGTCGAAGCGCACGGCCTTGCCGCCGTCGCTGAACAGCATCACGTCGTGCTTGCCGTCCGTCAGCGCAGCGCCGATCAGGTAGTCGCCTTCATCCAGGTCCACCGCGATGATGCCGAGCTTGCGCGGGTTGTTGAACTCGTCGAGCGCGGTCTTCTTCACGGTGCCCATCGACGTCGCCATGAACACATAGTGGTCGGCGGGGAACACACGGTTCTCGCCCGTCAGCGGCAGCACGACGTTGACCTTCTCGCCGTCTTGCAGCGGGAACATGTTGACGATGGGGCGGCCGCGCGATCCGCGCGAGCCCGCCGGCACTTCCCAGACCTTCAGCCAGTACATGCGGCCGCGATTGGAGAAGCACAGGATCCAGTCGTGCGTGTTGGCGATGAACAGCTGGTCGACCCAGTCGTCTTCCTTGGTGGCGGTGGCCTGCTTGCCCCGGCCGCCGCGCTTTTGCGCGCGGTACTCGGACAGCGGCTGGCTCTTGATGTAGCCGGAGTGCGAGAGCGTGACGACCATGTCGGTCGGCGTGATGAGGTCTTCGGTCGCGAGGTCCTGGGCGTTGTGTTCAACCACGCTGCGGCGGGCGCCGAGCTTGGTCTGGCCGAACTCCTGCTTGATGGCCGCGAGTTCGTCGGTGATGATGCTGGAGACACGCGCGGGCTTGGCCAGGATGTCCAGCAGGTCGTCGATCTCGGCCATCACCTCTTTGTATTCGGCGACGATCTTGTCCTGCTCCAGGCCGGTGAGGCGCTGCAGTCGCATCTGCAGGATTTCCTGGGCCTGCGTGTCGGACAGGCGATAGAGGCCGTCAGCGCCCATCCCGAATTCGCGCTCCAGTCCATCCGGGCGGTAATCGTCGGCGTTGATCACGCCGCCGTCCGCCCGCGCGCGAGTAAGCATCTCGCGCACCAGCTGGCTGTCCCACGCGCG
Source organism: Ramlibacter sp. (assembly GCA_028292185.1). Classification (GTDB taxonomy): domain Bacteria; phylum Pseudomonadota; class Gammaproteobacteria; order Burkholderiales; family Burkholderiaceae_C; genus Ramlibacter. The sequence continues at coordinate 6,342 of JAQGMT010000013.1, forward strand.
CGTCATCAGCTCGGCCTTGGCCACCGGCGGGGTGGGGGACTCGCGGATGATGCGAATGAACTCGTCGATGTTGGCCAGCGCGATCGCCAGGCCTTCCAGCACGTGGCCGCGTTCGCGGGCCTTGCGCAGGTTGAACACGGTGCGGCGTGTGACGACTTCGCGGCGGTGCTGCAGGAAGACCTGGATCAGGTCCTTTAATGTGCAAAGGCGGGGCTGTCCGTCGATCAGTGCCACCATGTTGATGCCGAAGGTGTCCTGCAGCTGCGTCTGCTTGTACAGGTTGTTCAGCACCACTTCGGGCACCTCGCCGCGCTTGAGCTCGATCACGAGGCGCATGCCCGACTTGTCGCTCTCGTCCTGGATATGGCTGATGCCTTCGATCTTCTTTTCGTTGACCAGCTCCGCCATGCGCTCCTGGAGCGTCTTCTTGTTCACCTGATAAGGGAGCTCGTCGACGATGATGGACTGGCGCTGGCCCTTGTCGATGTCCTCGAAGTGGCACTTGGCGCGCATCACCACCTTGCCGCGTCCGGTGCGATAGCCTTCCTTCACGCCGTTGATGCCGTAGATGATGCCGGCCGTGGGGAAGTCGGGCGCGGGAATGATCTCCATCAGCTCGTCGATGGTGGCTTCCGGATTGCGCAGCAGGTGCAGGCACGCATCGACCACTTCGTTGAGGTTGTGCGGCGGGATGTTGGTGGCCATGCCCACGGCAATGCCGCCCGACCCGTTGACCAGCAGGTTCGGCAGCTTGCTGGGCAGGACCTGCGGCTCTTTCTCGCTGCCGTCGTAGTTGGCCTGGAAATCGATGGTTTCCTTGTCGATGTCGGCAAGCATCTCGTGCGCGATCTTGGCCAGGCGGATCTCGGTGTAGCGCATCGCCGCGGCGTTGTCGCCGTCGACCGAGCCGAAGTTGCCTTGCCCGTCCACCAGCATGTGGCGCATCGAGAAGTCCTGCGCCATGCGCACGATGGTGTCGTACACCGACTGGTCGCCGTGCGGGTGGTATTTGCCGATCACGTCGCCGACGATGCGCGCCGACTTCTTGTAAGGCCGGTTCCAGTCGTTGTTGAGCTCATGCATCGCGTACAGCACGCGGCGATGCACCGGCTTGAGGCCGTCGCGCGCGTCCGGCAGAGCACGTCCCACGATCACGCTCATCGCGTAGTCGAGGTAGCTGCGCCGCATTTCCTCTTCGAGACTGATGGGCAGGGTTTCTTTTGCGAACTGGGTCATGAGGGTGCGGCAAGGGGAGGCGCGAAACCCTTGATTTTACGTTGAAGGACCTTGTCGCGAACCAACAACATTAAGTGGGTGTCGAGGTTTTGTCCTACGTGGTGACACATGGATAGCCGTTGTTTGTGTAAGGACGTGTGGCACAATAAGTTTGACGCTTTTGGTGATGGTCACCTTAAACGTAGTCTTGACGCAGCGCGGCTGCGGCTTTTTCCCGAAGAGGAGAACCATGAAGAAACTGAATAACGTGGCGGTGCTATTTGCCTCGGTCGCGATGCTGGGTGGATGTGCTGTCACGAACTCGGGCCCCGGTCCCGGATCTGCCGGCCGCGTGACCGCCGCTGACGGTGGCAACCGCATCGACAACTGGCAGAACGGCACTTCCGAATACGTCTGGCGCAACGGCACCAACGAACTTTGCTGGCGCGATTCCAACTGGACGCCTGCTACCGCTGCCAAGGGCTGCGATGGCGCGCTGGTTGTCGCTGCTCCCGCTCCCCCGCCTGTCGCTGCGCCCGCCGCGCCGATCGCCGCGCCCCCGCCGCCGCCCGCTCCCGCTCCGCAACCGCCTGCCGCAACGAAGGTCACCTACGCTGCTGACGCGTTCTTCGACTTCGACAAGTCCGTGCTCAAGCCGGAAGGCAAAGCCAAGCTCGACGACCTGATCGGCAAGGTCAAGGGCATCAACCTGGAAGTGATCATCGCCGTCGGCCACACCGACTCCGTTGGTACCGACTCCTACAACCAGAGGTTGTCCGTGCGTCGCGCCGAAGCCGTGAAGGCTTATCTCGTGTCCAAGGGCATCGAGAAGAACCGCGTGTACACCGAAGGCAAGGGCGAGAAGCAGCCTGTTGCCGACAACAAGACCGCCGAAGGCCGCGCGAAGAACCGTCGCGTGGAAATCGAAGTGGTCGGCACTCGCGGCCAGTAAACCGCCGGCCTTCGGGCCGTGCACGGAAAGCCCCGCTCTGCGGGGCTTTTTCATTGGCGCGCCTCCAGTCCCCTCTTCTGGCAGACAATCATTCGATGACAGACACCGTCAATGCCGACCCGGCCGAACTGGCCAAGTTTTCGGAACTCGCGCACCGCTGGTGGGATCCGCGCAGCGAGTTCCGCCCGCTGCATGAGATCAATCCGCTGCGCCTGGATTGGATCCAGACACACGCCGCGCTTGCCGCAAAGCGGGTGCTCGACGTTGGATGCGGCGGCGGCATCCTGGCCGACGCGATGGCGCGCAAGGGCGCGCAGGTGCTCGGCATCGACCTCGCGCCCAAAGCGCTCAAGGTCGCCCAGCTGCACGCGCTGGAGGCGCAGACCACCGGCGTCGAATACCGCGAAGTCAGCGTCGAAGCACTGGCCGCCGAGCAGCCCGCCAGCTTCGATGTGGTCACCTGCATGGAGATGCTCGAGCACGTGCCCGACCCCGCGTCGGTCGTGCGCGCCTGCGCGCAACTGGTGAAACCCGGCGGCTGGGTGTTCTTCTCGACGATCAACCGAAATCCCAAGGCGTTCGCGTTTGCGATCGTCGGCGCCGAGTACCTGCTCAACCTGCTGCCGCGCGGTACCCACGAATATCTCAAGTTCATCCGCCCCAGCGAACTCGCGGGCTTCTGCCGATCCGGTTCCCTCGACCTGGTGCAGACCCGCGGCATCCAGTACAACCCGCTCACGCGCCGGTACTGGTTGTCGGCGGACAC
>JAQGMT010000043.1 GCA_028292185.1 Ramlibacter sp.
GAGACGTTGACCGGAAACAATTCCGCCACGCAAGAGCAGGATACCGTTGATGACCACTGAGGCGCCGGTGCGATTCCACGCCATCGCCGTGCGCTCTGGCTGGAGGGCCGCATCGCGAGCGGCAGAATTCATCGCTGAAATGGCAGCAGCATGACGACGGCAACTCCGACGGCTGCCGCAATGACCGCCAGCAGGGGAACGCCCACTGGCATTGGCAAAGGGGCGCTAAGACGCATGGCCAGGTCGTTTGACTTCCATCGAGCGTACGAGAGGACGCAGAGCACGGCGCCCAGGCTTGCAAGTGCAACGGCCAGGGCCGCCAGCAACCAGGGGGGGCTCACATTCCGCGCGAACTGTTCGATGAGGATTCCACCCGCAAGAAGTGCCAAGGCCGTTCGGATCCATGCCAGGAAGGTACGCTCGTTCGCCAGTGAAAATCTGTAGTCCGGCTCCTTGCCGGCGCTTCGCCATTTCGGATCCCACGAGTGCAACTTAGCCATTGTTTCAGTCGATCATTGGTTGGAGTTCGTCGGCGCGCCTGGGGACGCGGCACCGTGCTTTTCAGCGCCGCGACGGCCGGCGCCAATTCGGGGCCAAGGTCACAGCCCGACGTCGGAGACCTGAACCATGAACTCGCGCGCGGCTTCCAGATCGGGTTCGACGCCAAGTCCCGGCGCTTCGCCAAGCTGCACCGCGCCACCGACCAGGCGGAACGGCGGCCTTGCGAGCACGTCGCGCAGGGGGTTCGAGTTGGCGTCGACCTCGACGTACCCGGCGCCCCCCACCGCGGCTTTGAGATGGAAGGACGCAGTCAATCCAATTCCGCCACCCAGCCAGTGCGGGCAGAACATCTTCCCGCGACTTACGGCCATCAGCCCCACTTGCATGCATCCGGTGAATCCGCCCCATTTGCCAAGATCGGGCTGGACCACCTGCAAGCCCTCCGGCTCGCGGATGCAAGCTTCAAAATCGGACATGCTGGACAAGTTCTCCCCCGCCGCCAAACGCAGCGGCTGCTCCCGGGACAGCCGGATCCACGCCTGCAGCTCTACGTCCGCGCGCATGGGTTCTTCCATCCATTGCAGGCCATGGTGCGACATGCGGCGGCCTGCGGCCACGGCCTCTGCAAGGTCCCAGGCCTGATTTGCATCGACCATCAAGGGCGTTTCGGCGCCGATCACCTCCCGCAATGCCCGCAGATTGGCATCGTCCAGGGCGCTTCCAAAGCCCACCTTGAGCTTGAAGGCCCGGTAGCCCTCGGACAGCTTTTCTTCCGCCAGCTTTTGAGGCTGCGTGGGGTTCAGTCCGGACGCATAGACTCTGACAGGCGCGGCGCCTTCGGCGCCGAAATCGCCCGACAGGAGCCTCCATAAAGGCAGCCTGGCACGCCGTGCCGTCAGGTCCCACAGCGCGATGTCGAGTCCGGCCAGCACCTGATGCAGCGGCCCTCTTTCACCCGTTTGGATCATGAGCACGGCGAGTCGCGCGTGGAGCGCCGTGGCGGCCGCTTGCGGACTTTCCCAGTCTTCGCCACACAGGAGCGGCCGCACGCAGGACAACGCGAGCCGGGCGCGATGTTCTGCCCCAACGGCAGGGAAGTTGCACCAGATCTCGCCCCAGCCGCAATTGCCCTCCTCGTCGGTCACACGCAGCAGCACGGCGGGACGGTCCTTCATGATCCCGAACGAAGTCTGGACATACGGATGGGCCGGCGCCCGAAAGACGAAGGCATCCAGCTCGCGGACACGAAGCGAGCCGAATTGGCGGGCGTCCTTGTTCACGAGGTGCCCTGGCCCTGGAGGTGCAAGTGCATGACCGAGCGCATCTGTTTCCTTCACGCCGCTCATGCGTCAAAGCCCGGATTGACGCGCTGCAGGCGGCGGAGCATAGCCGACCACACCAGCCGGGCTTTAACTGCGCGGTCCGCCTTGGATTCCAGCGAGGTGCGCTTCAAGACCTCCGGGGGAATCGGATGCAGTTCGCTGGCCTGTTGCGCGCGAACCTGAACCATGCATGCCGCCTCCAGGCGATGCATCGACTGGAACACCTCGCCCGCCGATTCGCCGACCGTCAGCAACCCATGGTTGCGCAGAATCATGTATTCGCTGTTGCCCAGGTCTCGCACCAGGCGGGGCTTCTCGTCTTCATAGAGCGCCAGCCCCTCATAGTCGTGATAGCTGAGCGATTTAAGCGCATGGAACGCGAACTGCGAGAGGGGAAGCAGTCCGTCCTTCTGCGCGGACACGGCGGTGCCATTGATCGAATGCGTGTGGAGGATGTACTTCACGTCGGGCCGCTCGGCGTGGATGCAGCTGTGGATGGTGTAGCCGGCGGGATTGATCTCGAAAGGCGAAGGCATCACCTTGTTGCCCTGCAGGTCCACCTTGACCAGGCTGGATGCCGTGACTTCATCGAAGAGGCTTCCATACGGATTGATCAGGAAGTGCTGGGCACCAGGCACCTTCGCGGTGGCGTGCATGAACACCAGGTCCTCCCAGTTGAAAAGAGCTGCTATCCGATACAGGGCCGCGAGGTCGCAGCGCGTTGCCCACTCAGCTTCGCTGACTTGTTCTTTTACCAGCGGCACCACGAAGTCCATGATTTCTGTTTCCAAGGTTGATAAGGCAATGACCGGCTGGTCGCCTACTGGGCAACAACCGCCGTCGGAGAGAACCGGAAGGTGCCGCGCTTGAGAATGGCGTCCTTTCCGCCGGCAGCGGTGATCCTGGCCTGCTGGTCGCGTCGCGCCCGGGCATCCACCTGCTCGGGATCCAGCAGCTGCCTCAGGCGGAATTCGCACTCACCGCGCACAGCCTCGTGTCCCGGCGATTGGCCCAGGTCAATGAGCTCCTGGGGGTCATTCTCCAGGTCGAACAGCATCGGGGGCATGCCCACGTAGTGGATGTACTTGTAGTTCCCGTGGCGAACCATGTAAGAAGCCGCCATCCCTCCCGCGGCGTGATATTCCGAAAGCACCGTTCGGCCGGCAAGCTGCTCGGGATCAGGATTCAACAGGGACACTCCGCTCAGTCCCAGTTCCGGGGGAAGGTCCGCCCCGACTCCCTCGACAAGGGTAGGAAAGATGTCGATCAGGCTCACGGGCGCGCTGATGCGCCGGCCCGCGGCGATCGAGGGGCCCGCGATGATCAGCGGAACGCCCGCCGAGTCTTCGTACATCGTCGATTTTGCCCACAGACCGCGGGCGCCGAGGTTGTCGCCATGGTCCGATGAATAGATGACGATCGTGTCATCAGCGAGCCCCGTCTTGCGCAGCCCATCGAGCAGGCGCCCGATGTTGGCGTCGAGGAAACTCACCAGCCCGTAGTAGGCTTGCAGCGCGCGCCGGACCATCCGGTCATCGGTGAAGCCCTTGTCGTGCACCAGGACTTCACGCATGGCCGCCAGGAACGGATGATTCGGCCTCTGATCCTTGCGGTAGAGAAGGGGCAAGGGAAAGTCCGTGTCCCGGTACAAGTCGAAGAACTCGGTCGGGGCGATCAATGGAAAGTGCGGGGCCACATAGCCGACATACAGGACCCAGGGCTTGTCGTCCCGCCTGTGCGCCGCCTGCGCGATCCAGGCGAGCGCCGATGCGGTGATGTCGCGGTCGTACCGGGTGTACTCCGACTCTCCCGGACCCGCCTCGGGCCCCAGCATCTGGGCGCCGTTTCGCGGATGGATCTCGTCCCTGATGAGCCCCATCAGGTCACCGATGCCATCTGCGATGTGGAGCGGCAGGATCTCCTCGCTGAAGCCGTTGACGCTCGGCTGGCACTGCTTGTAGTGCAGCTTTCCGATGGAGCTGACGCGATGGCCGCGGGACATGAGGTGATGTCCCCAGCTCGATGGTTCGCCCTCGTAGGCGATTGCGTTGTCCCAGCAGCCGATTTCGTTGACGTACCGGCCTGTCGCGAGGCTTGCGCGGGCAGGCACGCAAATCGGGCAAGCGGTGTAAGCAGCGTCGAAGACTGTGCCGGAGGCCGAGAGACGGTCGAGGTTCGGCGTTATGGCAAGGCTGTTGCCGTTGCTGCCGAGGACTTTTTTGTTGTGTTCATCGGAGAGGATAAACAGGATGTTCTTGGGCTTCATGATGCTGTCAGTTCTCCGACTTGATCTGCGCGCGTTCCAGCAGCGCCTTGGTCCGGGTGCGCTCCGAGGCCATGAATGCGGCGAAGGTCACCATGCTGCTGGAGGACTGCGCGTTCACGCCCTGGTTCGCGAACGCCCGCTGCACGCGGCTGTCCTTCAGCGCCTTGACCAGGGCCGCATGGATCTTGTCGACGACGGGCTGCGGCGTCCCGGTGCGCACGAACATGCCCCACCATTGCGTCAGGTCGAAGCCGGGAATCGTTTCGGCCACCGTTGGCAGCCCCGGGGTTGCCTGCTCACGCTTGGCACCTGTGCTTGCGAGCAACCGCATCTTTCCCGATTCCAGGTAGGGTTTGGCCGGCAGCGGCGACGTGAACATCAGATCAATCTGGCCACTAGCGATGTCGGTAAGCGCACCGGAGGCGCCCTTGTAAGGCACGTGCGTCAGGCTCACGCCGGCCATGGAGGCGAACATCGCTCCCCCCAGATGCGCGGGTGACCCGACGCCGGGCGATCCGTAGTTCAAGTTTCCAGGATTGGCCTTCGCCAGCGCAATGAGTTCGGAAACCGAGCGCGCCTTCACGCTGGTTCCCACGACCAGGATGTTCGTCGCGGTCGCGACAAGTGAAACCGGCACGAATTTCTCGCTGGCTTTCACGCGGGCGGGGCCCATCAGCAAAGGAGCGACGATTAAGTGTGCCGGCGTGCCCAGCAGCCACGTGTAGCCGTCGGGCGCAGCGGAGGTCACGTAGTCGAGCGACGCGACACCGCCGCTGCCCGCCCTCGATTCCACGATGACCGGCTGGCCCAGTTGCTCGGTGAGCACCGGCGTGATAATGCGCGCCAAGGTGTCCGGGGATCCGCCCGCAGAGGTGCCAACCACAATACGAATCGGCCTGGTGGGCCAAGCGTCTTCGGCACAGGCGCTTGACGCGCCGATTGCGGCAATCAGCAGGGCAGTTAGGTATCTCGCGCAGCGGGGCATCGGTTCCTCTCGAATGACTTGACAGCCATTATTCGACGGCATCAAATGCTTGAATAGTGATGAATGCTGATCTATTGATAGCTATTAGTGATCACCTCCGACCTTGAACCTTCGCGCTTCGTGGCGCAGGCGTTGCGGCGCTTGCGCCTGCGGCACGTCGAGCTGCTGGCGGTGCTCGGCACCGTCCCCACGGTCCACAGCGCTGCGGACAAACTCAACCTGTCCCAGCCTGCCGTCAGCAAGATGATCAAGGAGATCGAAAACGTCACACAGGCGCCGCTCTTCGAAAGAAGCAAGCGCGGGCTGTCGGCGACGCCCAGGGGCGCAATGATGGTGCGCTTTGCACACTCAATCATTCGCCACCTCCAAGGTGCGGGCGATCAGCTCGACGCGATGAAGGAAGGCATGTCGGGGCTGCTGCGGCTGGGCTCATCCTCGATGCTGACCTACCTTCCACGCGTCATCCTGCGCGTGCACCAGGCGCTTCCGGACCTGCGTGTCAGGGTGACCGAGGGAAGGCCGCGTGACCTTCTGGCGCAACTGCTTGCCGGCGAGCTGGACTGCGCGATTACGGCACTTCCTCCCGCCCTGGTCGCGCAATCCAGTTGGCACAGCCTTCTGATGGAGTCGCTTGCGAAGGACACGTTGTGTGTCGTCGCATCCAGAGGCCATCGCCTGGCGTCTCGCAGAAAGCTCACATGGCCCGAACTCGCGGGCGAACGATGGGTGCTGTCCCAGCCCGATTCGCTGACGCGCGAAGAGTTCACGTCGAGGTTCATCCAGGAGGGATTGCGCCCGCCGACGCCAGTCGTCGAGTCGCTATCCGCTCCGGCGATTGTCGATCTCGTCGGAATGGATGGCGAGCTCCTGGGATTGGTGCGCTTGCATCAGGCCCTGGCTATCGGAGCCAAGGACCGAACCGTGCGGCTTCGGGTTTCGCCGGAAATCTCCATGCCTGACATTTCCCTCGTCGTGAACACCCTGTCGCCCGTGCCGAAAGAAACGATGGACTTGCTGCGAACGATGCTGCGCCTGTCGACGCCGAATCAAGATGAGCTCGGCGGCATCGCAGCTCGGCCACGAAAAATTAAACGGTAGCTGACGAAGCTTGGCAGTCGGCAGCTGATAGCCCAGTCGAAGGCCCAGTGTCGTGACCGGGCCGTAGCGCGTTCAGCCGCTCGCCTGGCCCAGACTACTTGTGCGCCTGTTCGCCGGCGCGCACCATGTCACGCGACAGGCCGTAGCGCTGCATCTTGACGTAGAGCGTGCTCTTGGCGATGTGCAGTTGGCGCGCGGCGAGCGTGAGGTTGCCTTCACTGGCGATGATGGCGCGCCGGATCAGTGCTTCCTCGCCCTCGGCGATGCTGCGCACAGCGGCGCCGAGGCCTTCCAATGGCGTGGGGTCCGAAGCTTCGAGGTGGGACAGTTCGGACGGCAGTGCCGAGCAGGTCAGTGGCTCCCCTTCGCTCATCATCACGGCACCCTGAATGACGTTGCGCAACTCGCGCACGTTGCCAGGCCACCGGTACGATTCCAATCGGGCGAGGACTGCCGCATCCAGGACCCCGGGCGCCATCTCCTGCTCGCCACGGAAAACGTCAAAGAAATGCTGCGCGAGCAATGCAATGTCGCCCTTGCGCTCGCGCAGCGGCGGAATGCGCAGGCTCGTGACAGCGATCCGGTAGAACAGGTCCATGCGGAACCGGCCCGCCGCGATCTCCTCGCGCAGATCCCGGTGGGTCGCAGCGATCAGACGGAAATTCACCCGGCGCGTTGTGTTCTCGCCGAGGCGGCAGATCTCCCTTTGCTCCAGCACTCGCAGCAGATGCGGCTGCATGTCCATCGGCATCTCGCCTATTTCGTCGAGGAACAGCGTGCCGCCGTCGGCGGCTTCGATCTTCCCGGCCATACCGCCCTTGCGTGCGCCGGTGAAGGCACCGTCGGCGTAGCCGAACAACTCGCTGGCCAGCAGCTCGCGCGACAGGCCGCCGCAGTTCAGCGCCACAAAGGGTCCTGAGCTGGCGCCGTGGATGCCCTGCGCGAACTCTTCCTTGCCAACGCCGGTTTCGCCTTGCAGCAGCAACGGCGCCCTGGACCGCGCCAATTGCCGCGCCTTGCCTATGACCTGCAGCAGGGTCGGGTCCGCGGTAATGACGGCCGCAAAGGCGTCGCCGACGTCCCCGCGGCCATGACCCGACGAGTGCGGCGAGACGGCGCGGCTGCGCGTCGACGGCACCACCAGAAGCGTACCCAGTTGCTCTCCCTTGACGATCAACGGCTCGAGCCACTCGGGCTTGATCCACGGCGGCAGCTGACGTCGGGCGCCGCCTCGCCCCGGTCGAGCCGCGGCGAGTTCGGGCAGCCGGCGCGCGCTGGACAGCTCGACCTGACCACCAACGGCCGCGATGGCGATGTGCGCATGCTCGTTGGCTTTGATCGGACGGCCTCGCCGATCGAACAGCACCAGGCCCTCCTGCCCGCCCGCATTCCAGCGGCCCATGCCGTGCTCCAGCAAGATGTAGCGGCGCTCCATCTCCACCATTGCAAGCCGGCTCTCGATGCGATTCGCGGTCGTGACCACCAGCGCCAGGCTTTGCCTGCTGTACGTCTGCGACAGGCCCGAGACGTCCAGCACGCCAATGATCTCGCCGTCCGTCGGATGCCGCACCACCGTGGCCGAGCAGGTCCATCGCTTGATGCCCGCACAGTAGTGCTCGGCAGAGTGGATCTGCACCGGCTGGCCCAGGGCGAGCGCTGTACCGATAGCATTGGTGCCGCACTGCGCCTCGCTCCAGGTCGCGCCCGGCATCAGGTAGATGGTCTCGGCCGATCCCAGGGCGTGCGCATCGCCTTCGGTCAGGAGGATCGTCCCGTGGATGTCGGCCAACACCATCATGGTGCCGGTTTCGGAGAGGAAGTCGCGCGCGCAGGCCATGGCCGGCGCGCTGGCCTCCAGAAGCTCGCTCTGGCGTTCGAGCAGCAGGAACAGATCCTGGTCGGACAGCGGCCGCGATCCGCCACGACGATTCGGATCGACCTGCGCTTCCTGGCAGCGTTGCCAGGAAATGTCCACCAGTGAACGCAGCGACTCAATCGGCCGCGCGTCTCCGCCAACGAAGGATTCCCACGCCGTCATGACCGCCGATTCGTCGCCGGGGGTCGAGAACATCTGGTTGTTCCGTGGTCCCATGCCTGTCTCCACGTGCCGCGCCTGCGGCCTGCATGTCTGCCATGGTGAACCAACACTCGCCGTCCGTCTTGGACACATCGCCAGAGTGGTCTTTGGGCCAAGCATCGACGATTCGGTAGCGTCCGGGGTCGCTTGCAGCGCTCGATGTAGGACAAGGCAACCGTCGAGCAGTTCTGCCAGGCGTTGAGTATCTTGCGGGGCGCAGCGACGTCGCTACGCGCGCGCCGTTCTCAGTCGACGCGCTCAGGCAGCGGCAGATTAACCCACTCCTTGTAGAAGACGTCGATGTCGGGCTCGAAATCGTGGATGACCGGATACCACGGCGTGAACGCTTCGATGTCGTGCATGCTCGCGCACGAGGGGCAGTAGTACTCGCGATAAACCTGCCAGGGGGTGTCCGGCGCCATCAGCTTCGGATAGACCTGGGCCATTTCCTCCTCGGTCTGACGCACATAGAGATTGGCGTGCAGCTTCCAGTTCTCGCGCCAGCCGCAAAACTCGTGGCCGCAACCGCACTTGATGACCCATTTCCGGGTCTCGATCAGTTGCACGATGTACAGGTGCGGACCGAGCGGCAGGACGATGCGTTCGGCCCAGTCCAGCTTCCTCTGCAGCGCATCGAGGTACTTCTCGAAGCGGTCCGGATCCTTGGGCATCGACAGCATGCGCAGCGTAGTGTCCCGATCGAGCTTGCCGTCGACCAGACTCCTGACTTGTTCATGGGTGTAAGTAGTCATTTTCAAATCTCCTTGGGTCTCGTCGATCGCGTTCATTCTTCGACCAGCACGACGGTTTTCACGTCGGGCATCTTGGACAAGTCCATGCGGAACTTGGAGCCATAGGTGGGCACGTCCAGTTCGTCCTCGGTCAGCACCCAGGAGTCCGGCAGGTTCCAGAAGTCGCGGAACTGCTGCTCGAATTTCCTGGACAGACCGAAGCTGGTCGCGAACATGTGCTGCACTTGCGGCGACGCGTTCTTGGCCAGGACGTGTTCGCGCTCGAGCTTCATCCATTCCTGCGTCGGGATCGACCGGGCCAGGCGTTGCCTGCGGATCGCGATGCGTGCCAGCGCCGTCTGTTTGGCATCGACGGTCCACACGCCCTGGGCGTCCCGTGTCGCCACGACGCCGTAAACCTTCTGTGCGTATTCCGGCAGCAGCAAGCTGTTGTTCAGGTCGTTGGCGATGGCCTCGATCTCCCGGTCGAGCGGCTCGCCGAAACCCGGGCCGCCGCGCAGGTAATTCAGGTACAGGTCGTGGTTCTCGGAGCAGTCCTCCGTGGTCATGCATTGCTGGTCGCTCTTGACCCTCGCACCGGTGTTGGCGTTGCCGGCGTTGACCTCCTCCAGATAGCCGCGGCTGAAGTAGGCCTGGCTCAGGCCGCGCCACATCGTTGACCAGGCCGAGACCAGGAAATGCCAGGCATGGGCGTGCGCGGTGCGGCGGTCGTCCGGGTTCATCCACGTGCCCTTGGGCATGTG
>JAQGMT010000076.1 GCA_028292185.1 Ramlibacter sp.
GACGACGCTGCGACGATGGCGAAGATGCGCTTGCGTTTTTCCTCTGCGCTGTAGTGCGGATGCTCCAGCGATCCGAGTTCGGCGGGCGAGGCACTGCGCATGTTCATTGCAAGTCTTCCACGCACGATCTTCGGCGGATTGAGGCTGGGTGTCTGTAGGAGGCTCCTGATGAATGGCCGAGCATCGCCAAGCAATCTCGATGAAGGTGCACACTGCGGCATGATCAACCTCAGGCGCAACTCCTTCGCAGCCCGGCGCATCGGCCTCGGCTTCGTCTTCCTCTGGTTCTTCGTTGGCGGCATCGCGCACTTTGCCTTCACGCAAGTCGAGATGCAAATCGTCCCGCCGTGGATTCCGTTTCCGCGCGAAGTGGTGTGGATCAGCGGCGCGTTCGAACTGCTGGGCGCAATCGGGGTCGCGTGGCGCCCCACGCGGCGCGTCGCGGGCTGGGGTCTGATCGCACTGACGCTGGCGGTGACGCCGGCCAACATCTACATGTTGCAGCAGCACGCGCAATGGCCCTCCGTGCCCTACTGGGCGCTGGTGTTGCGGCTGCCGCTGCAAGTGGCGCTGATTGCATTGATTGCGTGGAGCACCGCCCCGGCGGCCCGATCCACCGAGGCCGGCCCTGGCGCGATCGCCTGATTTCCTGAAACTGCATACCCAACACCGGCCCGCGAGAACTGCCGATGCAACTCACCCTGCCCTACGCGGTGTTGGCCGACACGGTGCTGGCCTTGCACGTCGCGCTCGTCGCCTTCGTCGTGGGCGGGCTGGTGCTGATCATCGCCGGCAACTTGCGCGGCTGGCGCTGGGTCAACGGCCGGGTGTTCAGGATCGCGCACCTGTTGGCCATCGGCATCGTGGCCGCGCAAGCATTGCTGGGGGCGACCTGCCCGCTGACCACGCTGGAAATGTGGCTGCGGGCAAAGGGTCAGCTGCCCACCTACAGCGGCGCCTTCATCGGGCATTGGCTGCAAGCGCTGCTGTATTTCGACGCGCCGTCCTGGGTGTTCACGCTGGCGTACAGCAGTTTCGGCTTGTGCGTGGCGCTGGCCTGGTGGCGCTTTCCACCCGCCGGCGATCAATGACGGCGCGGGTTGTACGGGGCGCGGTCGAACTGGTTCGGCACGCCATCGCGGTCGGCGTCGCCCCACTGCGCATGCCGGTACGTGGCGCGCGCATCGTAGAAGCGCGAATCACGGTCGAACTTGTTCGGGATGCCGTCACGGTCGGAGTCGCCCATGGGGCCGTCGCGCCGGTCGAACCGGTCGCCGCGGTCGAAGCGCTCACCGCGATCGAAACGTTCGTTGCGGTCGAAGCGCTCACGGTCATGGCTGAACTGCACGGTCTGCAACTGCGCAACCCCAGGCGCCGGCTGCGCATGGCGCGATGACGTTTGGCCAACGACCAGCGTCACGTTGGTGCCTGCGTGAGCCGCGGTGCCCGCCACAACCGCGCCGAGCGCGATGGCGGAAGCGATGAGGGACTTGGTGGAAAAGAGGCGGTTCATGTGAAGCTCCTTGTTTAGGTGCTTGTATGGTGCGACCGCACCCATGAACCGCGGCTGAACAACAAACCCGCCCCCGTTTCGCGTGAGTAAAGAACGGGCAAGGTAACGATCATCTCGACGGCACCAGCAGCCACGCGCTCGCGATGCCGCAGTACGATGCCAGACACAAGGAGTGAACGAATGGACTTTTCTTCAGCCGACCCGCCACGCACGCTTGCCGCGGCAGTGGGACCCGCTCAGCCCCCGCCTCAGCCGCTGCCACCGATCCAGCCGCAACCGGAGCCGCCGCTCGGGCCCATGCCCACGCCCCAGCCGATGTCCTGGCTTGGCGGTCCATGCCGCCGCGCAAACGATGCCTCTCAGCAGTATCAAGCTATCGTCCGCTCCCGGCGCGCCTTTTCGGTTTGAAATCACCGTTGCGGGAACGGCAGCGGACGCGCAAGAGCGGTGTTTCAGCATTTCCGGGACGCCTGCCTCAGGTGGTGCGCCGCTCACCCGCGAGTACGCGCTGCGGGAGACCTCGCACGAAGCGTATCTCGACCTCTATGCCGCGATTGCACGCGACTTCGGCATCTGCATGCCGAGAAATCGGCGCGAGCCGGAAGCCCCGCCGTCCGAGACCCGCTACACAGCGCTCCTCACGCACAACGTTTCCGCCGGCATCCTCTACGGCTACGGCGATCCTGCCGTTCTGCGGGTGCCGGACGTGCCAGGCAGCGCTTGCGCGTTCACGTACTACCTCGTCGTCACTTCCAACGACGCGCCCGATTCGTTCCCCATCCTGCGCTCGCGCGACCTGGTGCAATGGGAGCCGGCAGGCTTTGTTTTTCCCGAGGGCAACAAGCCTCGATGGGCAGCCGATGGCGAAGGCGTCAGCGACTACTGGGCGCCCGAACTCCATTGCGTCCAAGGGGAGTTCCGCGTTTATTTTTGCGCGCGCATGAAGCACAGCGGCGAACTTGCAATCGGCCTGGCCCGATCGCCCAGCCCGCTTGGGCCCTTTGTGCCCGACGAACAACCGTTGATCGCTGGCGGCGTGATCGATCCGCACCTGCTGGTGGACGCGCAAGGCATGGACTACCTGTTCTGGAAGCAGGACACCAATGATCGCTGGCCGGGTCTTCTGAGCGACCTTCTGTGCCGGCACGGTGAGCTCACGGCCGCGTTGTTTCCGGACACCGAGCGCCAACGAACCGCCTCGCTTTGCCAGGCGCTGTGGCCCTGGGTGCAGACGCTGCATCCGATGGAGCGATTCCTGGCCTTGCAGCCTCTTATCGAAGCGGCCGTTTCGGATTTCTCGACCTTTCGAAACCGCTTGACCGGCCTTGCGCAGCAACTCGCTGAGCACAAGACGCTGGAGAGCATCGGCCGCGATGTTTTGGACGCGATGCGCACGCCCATCTTCGGGCAGCAGCTGGCGCCGGATGGCGTGACGTTCGTTGGGGAACGCGCCGTCGTGCTGATGAATGACCGGCCCTGGGAGGCGCACCTGGTGGAAGGCATCTGGGTGGCGCGCGAGGGCCCCAAG
>JAQGMT010000103.1 GCA_028292185.1 Ramlibacter sp.
TCCGTCGGACCGGCCGGCGCCATCAGCGGAGGCCAGAACATGTCGGTGCAAGTGAAATACATGGGCAATGGGCAGTGGTCGGCGCCCGCGTCCAGCGGGGGGCCCTTCGCGATCCAGTAATCGCAACGAAAAAACCCCGCACGCCATGACAGCGAGGATACGGCCAAGGCATGAATGTCGGCGACGACCGATGAAGCGAAACTGCGACGTTTCTTCGTCTCAAGTCATCGTGACATCGCTTCGTCTAGGTCTCACTACCGAACCTTGTAAGCACGAATTTCAGCCTGCCCTTGGCCGCGAGCTGGGACCGCGACTATAGCGTGGAACGTGCGGGAACGAAGAGGCCTGTGCGGGCTCCGGCGGCGGTTTCCCGGCGTTCAGTGACCGCGTAGTGATCGGGGTCTAGCTGGCGTATGACGGCGATGACCCCTTCCCCGCACACTGCATATAGCTGCCGCCGCTGTTGATCGAAGAACAAATCGTCCGCGTCGCCGCAAATGGCAAGCGCCGTTGTTTGGCGACCCGTGTTGGTGTCATAGACCAGCATCGTTGCCGGCTGCCTTGCAGCAACGAACAGCCGGTGATTAGGCTCGTCGAGGGCCATAGCAAAGTTGCCCGACGCGCCTTGTAGAGGCCACGTCGCGCTCACCTTGCCGCTGGATCGATCAACCACTGCGATGTGGCCCGCACGCGGGACGTTGACGAAGATGCGATTGCCCTTGTGCTCCAGCTCGAACCCTTCCGGATGATTCGCCAGATCAACCCGGGCGACGACGTGGAGCGTGCCGGGGTCGAGAACGGCCAGTGCATGCGCATAGCCGACATACAGCCGGTCGGCGCTGAGATCGACGCGCATGTTGTCAGCATCGTCCAGGTCCTTGGCGCTCACCAGGGCAGCCGCATTGCCGTCTTCGAATGCGGCCACACCGCCGCCCGACCCATTGGCGACGAAAAGGCGACGCGAAGCCGGAAAGTACGCGACACCCTGAGGCTCATGCAAATGCTGGAGGCGCCGAATGCGTTTGCCCGCCTTCAGGTCGATGACTTCCGCCGAATCGGCTGCCAATGCCGCGACGAACAGCCGGTTTCCCTCAATGTCGATGTCGATATGGTCCAGTCGCCCTTGCACTCCAGGAAGAGCCACGGTCTGCTCGAGCGCGAGCGACTGGGCGGCTACGGGGCCCGGAAGAAAAAGACCGAAGACTGCGATGAACGCCGCGGCGCTGAGCGCAGAACTACTGAATGCACGGCACTTGGTCATGGGCATATCTGGACCAATAGTCTGGGCTGAGCGGTTCAACAGTGGTGGGTCCGCGGTACTGCCGCTCGCTTATTTCACCGCCTGTTGGGCGACGAGAGCCTTTTTTACTGATCTCGCTAGATCAACAGCTTTGCCCTTTCCCCAGTAGTGCAGAAACACGATTCGGGGATTTTCGAAGGTCATGTGCTGGTGGATCGCAAGGATGTTGATGCCTTCGGCGCGCATTGTCTTGAGGACGGTCTGCAACTCGCTTTCGCGCATAGCAAAATCGCCGTCCACTACTGCTTGGTCGTCGCTGCCGGCAAATGCGGCCCACGTGTTGACTCCCATCTCGTTCCCGACGTTGGTGCCGTGCATCCTCGTGGTTCGCCCGATGACCACCTTGGCCATGCCACCGTTTGTCTGCGCCTTGGTGCCGAACACGCTCTCAATCGGACCCGCCGAAATCGAGCTCGGATTCGCAATCTCACCGGAAAACGCCGTGGCCGGTGCCGGTTTCGCTGCGCGAACCTCGGCGATGCGGTCGTACACCGCTTTCACACCGGTGGCCAGTTTCTGCGTGTCGCCCATTCCGCCGATGTGCATGAAGTACACCCTCGGCTGGTCGAAAAAGAAGTGGTTATGCAGCGCAGTCACTTCGAGCCCGCCCTCCAGGGCCGCGCTCATCGCAGGATTGACTTCGTCCTCGAGGAGAACGGTATCGCCCATCACCATGGTTGCACCCTGGGCGCGCATGAAGGCGGCCGATGAAGTCAGACCCATGAATGGGGGCATCGCCCAGCCATCGATGTTGGGCTTGATGTCCGTCCGGGGTTTGCTGACCTTGAACACTTTTTCCGCTTCGTTGTAGGTACCCTTGAGGCCGGTGATGCTCTCAATGGAGGCGGTGTCGAGAGGCTTGTCCGCTGCGCGGGCCGCAGGAGCCAACGCGCTTGCAGCTAGCGCCAGCGAGATGATTAGTTTGCGAGACATTTGATTTCTCCTTCAAAAAACTGGCACGAGGTTGAACGGCGCTTTGCCTTGATCAGTTCTTTGACGCTTCATACGCGAAGCCATCGAAAAGGGTCACGCTGTCGGCCTTGGTCCAGACGCCAACCTTGCCAGCTCCCGAGATACGCTGGTTCTGTTCCTCGATATAGACCTTGCCGTTCAACGACACGCGGATGGTCTCGCCGTGGAAGTCCACGCGCAGCCGGTGCCACTGGTTCGCAGGGACAGGTGCGTTTTGGTACTTGATGGTGTGGCGCGAGCCGTCCTTCGTGTAATACAGCGACACGTTGTTTTCCAGTGCGTTTGCACGCGCCACGTAGTAGTTATCGCCGTCCTTCCATCGCCAGACGACACCGCCTGCCTGGTCTTCCTTGCCGGCGAGGGCCTTGAAGCGCACCTCCACCCAACCATTGGTGAGCGCCGTGTCAGCTTTCACGCACCATGGATACCTTCCGCTCCCGGACTGCTTCAGCACCGGCGGGCTGCCTGCCGCCAGAGTGTCGACCTCCATGGTCCACCGAGGCGAGCCGCCGCCGGTGCTGCCGCAGCTCCAGCCGTCAGGAGGACTGCCAGCCTTGGCGGCACCAAAAGCGCCCGTGCCGGCGCCTGCAGGCATGACGCAGAGGCCGAAACCGACCAGGCCCCACCGGCTGAACCAACCAGGTTTGAGATGCATGCTCATATCGGTCTTCCTTCCCGGACTTTGCCTTCAATAAGATCTCAACACACCTTCTGCGACTACGGCCCCATTGCCTAGCCGGTACTCAACGTTGTGGCCCGACCGCCAGATTTCAAAGCATTCGTCGGACTCGCCCTTTCGAGTCGCTTTCATCATGCAGAGCTCGTCATCTTTCACCACCCGTTCATCCATTTCGCGACCCTAAAGGCGTCAGATTCGGGAGTGGATTTGGCGCCATTCAATTTCTTTACTTCGTCATCAGCGGGTGCAGTCCCAACCGCCAACACAGCAGTAACCCAATCGGTGATGGAACGCTGTCCGAGCACGATGACAGCGCCCGTGATGCACATGTAGCCCACCAGAGCAACTGGGCCGCCAAACCCGATGGTGCCGAGCCGCAACATGTACGCGGCGAGCTGCCCGAGCGAATAGTCTGCGGCGCTAGGGGGTGAGGCTACGGAAGGGGTTGAATTCGACAAGCAATGACTCCTAGCTGGGCAAAGCCCATCATTAGGAGCAGCACTTGGACGCGAGGGCGTCTGACGGCGGGGAGTCTGCCCTTGTCCCCGATGCGCGATTGTAGGCCGGGATAATCGTCTGCGTCGGGTGATTGCGCAGCACAAGTCGGGTAGACAATGCACGCCACGCCCCGGAGCGTCGAGATTTGCGGCTGACCTGAAGAGGAAAAAGCTGATCCAAGAAAGAATTCAGGCAGTCGAGCTAGATGAGGTCAAGGGATCACTAGTCCACTGACCGCCGATAATTCACGCGGGTTACGCGCTAGCTGCGAAAAAAGCCCCGCACGCAATTCGAGCTGCGCGTGCCTACGTCCAACCGCGTCCCGAGACGCGGTCGGGCTCATGCTACTTGGCGGGCTGGGTGATGGCGTTCATTTGCAGTGTGACCGCGGTCTGTGCCAGCAGCCTGCTGTTCGCCGAGGCGCCCGTGTTCGCCGCAATCAGCGCCTTGCCCAGCACAACGCCCTCGAAGTGCGCGGTCGTCCCGATGGTCACGGAGTCGGCCACCTGCCAGAAGATATTCTTGGCCTGTGCCCCGCCGGCCAGCGTCACGCGCGCACCGTTGGCCTCATTCAGGGTCCCGGCCACCTGGAAGATAAAGACATCGTCCGGGCCACCCGTCAGCGTCACATCGGTGGAAATCAGGACAGCCGTACCCCATTTGTACAGGCCGGGAGTCAAGGTCATGCCGCCGATCTCGCCGGCGCCCAGCTCGGTAAAGTCTGGCGAAGTGCGTCCCTCGGCGTCGAGGTAAGCCGCTTCCATGTCGAGCACGGCTGTGGTGAGGGTGGTGGCGTCGTTGGTTGCGCAGGGAAGCGGGCCGGCCGCATCGACCACGAAAATCTTGCCGGTCACTTCGGTGCAGGTGAGTAGCATGGCGGCGCCGGTGATGGGGCTGGTTCCCACATCCCCGACGATCGCGGAGGCATAGACATCGGTAATCCCGGTCTTGCTCAAAAGCGTGAACGTACCCGCCGAGCGAAGGTCGACCGGGGCTTGGCGAACAGCCGCAACACCAGCAGCGAAACTTTGAGGAGCCGCGCGCGCGCCGCCATCTGCAGTGGAAAGCGCGGTGTCCCCACCGCCACCGCCGCATCCGGCCACCACAGCGGCCATCAGCGATACGCGAAACCACAGGGGTACTTTGGTTGAGTTGTCGAGCCGGTTCATTGTCTCTTTCGTTATTACGGGATCAGGGCCGGCCCATTGCGGCGTCGGCCTTTTGGCCGACGGGTCAGTATGCTGTTGAGAAGCGCCGCACCTTTGCGCTGCATCAATGGCTAGCACTTCCATCACGTAGGACGAAGTCGACAGTTCCGCAGCGCCCGAACACACTGTCGCGATGCCCGCGTAGGAACCCGCTTACGCCGAGTGCCGTCGCTGTCTGCTGTGAAGGCGTCCACAGAAGAGCAGTGTGGGCTTTCACAAGCGGTGCCCTGATCTGCCAGCGTTTTTCTATGGAGCGGAACTTGATCAATTCCAGATGGCTGGTGCTGAGGTTGCGCCGGCCATCTCAAGAATCAAAAAGGAATCGTCATGAGATTTTCAAACGTGTTTGTAGCTGGGTTGGCTGCCGCCGCACTGAGCGGATGTTTCTCTCTTCCTGCAGGTCCGGCCGGACCCCAGGGCGCAACAGGTGACACTGGGGCACGAGGGAATACTGGTGCCACAGGCTACCCGGGAGCCACGGGCAACACGGGAGCGATGGGCAGCACAGGAGCCACGGGCAACACGGGAGCGACCGGCAACACGGGAGCGTCCGGCGGTGCCGGTGCGACTGGAGATACGGGAGCAACTGGATATCCGGGCGCCACCGGTGCCACCGGCGCCAGAGGTACCACAGGCAACACAGGCAACACCATCCTGGTTGTGCCGAAAAACTGAGAGATGCGGGCCGGACATGGCGGACCCCGCCATCCGGCCCGCACCGGTTCGAGCGGCAGGCGCTTGCTCTGCTGCGGGCGCTCACGCCCGCCGCGCCTTGTCGCTACTCAATCGGGACGCCTGGGAGGGAGATGGTAAAAACACATCCGGTGCCAGGAAGGTTGCGCACACTGAGAGCTCCCCCATCCGCTTCGATGCTCTGTCGTGCAATGGACAGCCCCAAGCCGAGGCCTGACTTGTCCTCGCTGCGCTGACTGAAGGGAGTGAACATCTTTTCCAGTCCGCCAGAGGGCAGCCCACCGCAATGGTCGGACACTTCAATCAAGACCTGGTGGCGATATGCACTGACCTGCAGGGTGATCTCGGTGTTCGCCTTGGTGAACTTGAACGCATTCTGCAGGAGGTTGATGAGAGCCGCCTGCAGAAGCTCCCGGTTTGCGCGAACCATGAGCGTGGGGTCCACGGTAGGTACCCGAAGGGTGCAACCTCTTGCCGCCGCATCCAATTGAGCAGCGTTTTGAGTTTGTTCTATGAATTCGGCCACGGAAAACGTCTGGCGCACGACCTCTGCGTCGCTTCTGATTTCCTCCAGTGAACGATTGATCAATGAGTTGAGGGTTGCAAGGCTTCGCCTCAATACAGCGCCTGTTGCGCCGCTCATCGGCATATTTCCCAACTCAAGTGCGCTGGCGGCGAGGGTCGCCGTTCCCAGCGCGTTACGCAACTCGTGCGCGAGAAAACCTAAGCGCTGATTTGCCTCGGCATGCTGTTGACGCACAAGAGCGGCGTCATGCTCGCGGCTGAATGCGGTCACCGCATCGGCGATGGCATTGTCAAGGCAGCGATTGAGCGTCTTGAACTCGTCAATGGAAAATGGCGCATCCCGCTCGAATGCCAACTCTGTGATTGCCTGACACACGTCCCCGTAGTCATGGACAACCTGATCCACCGAATAGTCGAGCTTCAGCAGCTGTTTCCCGTGTTCAGCCGCGCTCAGGCCCATCTCGGACAAGGCCGCCGAGTCGCCGCCTGACGGTCCGGAGATCTTGGCGCTATGGACGTCGTCGTTGGCCTCTTCGGCCAGAAGCGTTCTGGCGAGTTGGTCAAGAAACAGCGGGACGCCATTCGCGAGCTGCTCCTCGGTAGCGGCCCGCCTGGGCCTGAGCGCAACCTTCTGCTTGCATCGCGCTATCAACTCGTCGCGGTTATTCACCAAGAAAGAATGCATGGCAGCTTCGGGTTGGTACCAGCGAGCCTGGATTGCGGACGCGCTGGAGTTTGCCGAGGCAAGGCGTTCGATGAACATTATTTTATTGAAATGCGCGACAGTGCGCGGGCCACTCCGTCTTTGTCTGTGCGGTGCCGCACCGATCTTTGCTGGCCGGCCGCTCTGGCTCAACGGTGGCCTGAGCTTTAGTTTCAGCAGCAGCGGCTACGCTCACTGCTCGGCATTTCAAACCCATAAAAACCAGCAGAATGAAGCTTGCACAAGGCACTCATGCCCCATTCGCACGCCACTTCCGCTTCGCGCGCCATCGTCATAGGCGCCTCTTCCGGCGGGGTGGCGGCGCTGCTCGAACTGACGGCGGCACTGCCTTCCGATCTCGACGCCGTCATCGGCGTCGTGCTACACGTGGGCACGCAACACAGCATGCTTCCGGAGCTGCTGTCACGCAGCGGGCGGTGGCGCGCGGTGCATCCGCGGAACGGGCAAGCGCTAGCCCCCGGAACGCTCTATGTCGCGCCCCCCGACCACCATATGCTATTCAGGGCCAAGAGCGTGCAGCTGACCCGCGGCCCGCGCGAGAACCACACCAGGCCCGCGCTCGATCCGCTGTTTCGCTCGGTCGCATTGGAATGGCGCGAGCGCGCGGTCGGCGTGGTGCTCACCGGCGAGCTCGACGACGGCACGGCGGGCCTGGCTGCCATCAAATCCTGCGGCGGCACCGCCATCGTGCAAGACCCGATCACCGCGTTCGAGCCCAGCATGCCCGCGAGCGCGCTCGCGCACGTGCCAGTCGACCACTGCCTGCCCTTGGCCGACATCGCGCCCGCGCTGGCGCGGCTTTGGGGCCGCGAGCCCCGCCTGCAAATGGCAGAGCCTTCGCGTTTCGTGGCGCGCGAGCACGCCATCTTTGAGGGGGAAGCGCCGATGGAGAACTTGACCGAATCCCGCAAGCCCTCGGCACTCACGTGCCCTGAGTGCGGCGGCGGCCTTTGGGAGTTGAAGGAGACGCGCCCGCTGCGCTATCGCTGTCACACCGGCCACGGCTACAGCCCCTTGACACTGGAGAGCACCCAGACCGAAGTGGCGGAGCAGGCGCTTTGGAGCAGCGTGCGGGCGCTGCAGGAGCGCGAGATGCTGTTGCGGCGCCTTGCCAACGTTGCCGAAGCGACCGGGGACAAGGCTCAGGCGGAGGTCGGACATCGGCAGGCCGACCGCGTGAAGGCCCAGGTGCAGCCGCTCGCTCTGCTGGTCAAAAGGGATTTGAACAGCTCATAGTCATGGGCCACCGTCGAGGACGTGCGGCACTTTCTCGGCGCCGAGAATTCGGTGAATCAATCGATTGCGAAGACGATTGACAATCAAGCGGCTCGATCTAGGTTCCCTGTGTTGAACAACGGGGTGACCGTGGTAAGTCCAGACGTGGTCGTTCAAACCAACCGCTTGTTTATCAAGAACTTCCAAATCGTCAATGGGTGCCAGACGTCGCACGTTCTATTCGCAAACCGCGCGCACTTGACGGACGACGAGCTACTTGCCATGGTGTAGCGGTAGCCCATAATTGGATGCGTACGCAGTAGCTACGAAAAAACCCCGCACACCATGACAGCGTGCGGGGTTTCAAAGTGGTGCCGGAGAGATGAATCGAACACCCGACCTTCTCATTACGAATGAGCTGCTCTACCGACTGAGCTACACCGGCGAAGCCAGAGATTTTAGCAGCAAAATATTGCCTGCCCATTCGGTAGCATCCACGCTTTGCCATGAGCCCCACAACCCCAAACCAGTCCTTGATTTCCGAGGCAGAACTGCGCGCATTGGGAGTTCAGGCCTTCGAGAACCTGGGACTCGCACGCAAGGACGCCGAGGATGCGTGCCGCATCATGGTGCTGGCCGACCTGTTTGGCATCACCACGCACGGCATGAGCCGCTTCGAGTCGTACGGCGAACGCTTGCTGATCAAAGGAATCAACCCGCGTCCGGACATCACGCGCGAACGAGTGGCGCCGG
>JAQGMT010000112.1 GCA_028292185.1 Ramlibacter sp.
TTGTCGAAGCCGGCGGACTCGCCCAGGTCGCGGTAATCGCGCAGTTCCATGCGCACCCGGCCCTTCAAGCCCTTTTCGTCTATGAGGCGCTGTACATGCGCGTGCTGGTTCTTCGACAGCGTGATGCCGGTCGCGTCCACGCCGTAGTTCTCGGCGGCCCACATCAGCAGGCCGCCCCAGCCGGCGCCGATGTCGAGGAATTTCTCGCCGGGCTTGAGCATCAGCTTGCGGCAGATGTGATCGAGCTTGGCTTCCTGGGCCTGCGCCAGCGACATCGCGCCGTCGCGGTAATACGCGCAGGAATACACGCGGCGCGGATCGAGCCACAGCGCGTAGAAATCGTCGGAGACGTCGTAGTGAAACTGGATCTGCTGCGCATCCCGGTGCGGCGAGTGCGAGGCCAGCGACTTGGCACGGTGCAGCATCTGCGTCCACCAGTCGGTGTCGCTGCTCACCGGCGCGCCGGGCAGCAGGCGCGCCGCCACCGCCATCAGGTCGCGCATGCGGCCTTCGAGCTGCACGCGGCTTTCCACGAAGTCCTCGGCCATGCGCCCGATCTGGCCGCGGGCCATGGTGGCCAGGCTGGACCAATCCTTGAACGACAGCGTCACCGCCGCCGACGCGGGGCCTACGCGCTTGCCCGCCGGCAGTTGCACGGCGACGGGCACCGGCAGGCCTGACAGCTGGGACTCAATCTTGCGAACCAGTGCTTGCATTCCGGATTCTTGTCAAGCTCAGCCCATTGCGTCAAGCGCGCGCGCTGTAGGACGGCACCCTTTTTCTCTGGAAAGGGGCAACTCCGGTCTTCAGCGCTGCCGTGCCGGCGGGCCAATCGGTTGACACCAATTTGTTCAGGCTTAAACTATTTAGGCCAATCAAGGAAGCCCGATGGACATGGAAGCGCGAGCGCACAGCGAACACCCGGAGGCTCTGCGCCTGTGGTTGCGCCTGTTGACCTGTACCCAGATCGTCGAGAAGCGGGTGCGCAGCCGACTGCGCGAGCGCTTCGACACCACGTTGCCGCGGTTCGACCTGATGGCGCAACTCGAACGCTCGCCCGAGGGCCTGAAGATGAACGAGCTGTCGCGCCGAATGATGGTGACCGGCGGCAACGTCACGGGCATCACCGACCAGCTCGCCGCTGAGGGCCTGGTGGACCGCGTCGATGTGGCGGGCGACCGCCGCGCCTACCGCGTGCGGTTGACGGCGAAGGGCCGCAAGCTGTTCAACGAAATGGCCCGCCAGCACGAGAGCTGGATCGTCGAGGCCTTCGCCGGCTTGTCCGAGAAGGAAATCGCCACCTTGCACAAGTTGCTGGGCAAGGTGAAAGAGCACTCCCGCGCCGCCGAGGCCGCGTAGCGCACCGGGCCGGCCAGGAAACGCGATGTCCGCCCAGCAAGACCGATTCGTGCACGACCGGCTGCCGCCGCCAGTGCAGCGGCCGATCATGCTTTACGAGCGCCCCGAGTTCCAGTTTCCCGAACGCCTGAACCTGGTCGAGCAACTGGTCGACAACGCGCTCGCCAAGGGATTCGGCGAGCGGGCGGCGCTGCGCTCGAATGGAGCAACGCTCAGCTACGTGCAGTTGCGCGAGCGGGTCGATCGCGTGTGCCGGGTGCTGACGGAAGATATCGGCATGGTGCCCGGCAACCGGGTCTTGCTGCGCGGCGGCAACTCGATCGGGATGGCGGTTGCGTGGCTGGCGGTGGTGAAAGCGGGCCTCATCGCGGTGGCCACGATGCCGCTGCTGCGGGCGCGCGAACTGGGCGACATCATCGACAAGGCGCAGCCGACGGTTGCGCTTTGCGAGGTGAAGCTGCTGGAGGAACTGGAGCTCGCGCGCAACGGCCGACCGGTGCTCGCGACCGTCATTCCCTTCAACGCGCCCGACGTGCCCGGTTCGCTGGAACTGCGCTCATCGGATAAGAGGGGTGACTTCGCGCCTTGCCCCACGCACGCGGACGACATCGCGCTGATGGCGTTCACCTCGGGCACCACCGGCAAGCCGAAAGCGGCAGTGCACACCCATCGCGACGTGATGGCCGCCTGCGAAGCCTGGCCGCGTCACGTGCTGCGCGCCACGTCCGACGACATCGTGGTCGGCTCGCCGCCGCTGGCCTTCACCTTCGGTTTGGGCGGATTGCTGATGTTCCCGTTGTGGGCGGGCGCCAGCGTGTATTTCCCGGACGCGCCATACACGCCCGAGTCCATGGTGCGGACCATCCGCGAGGTCGGAGCCACCATCTGCTACACCGCGCCCACGTTCTACCGGCAAATGGCGCCGTTCGCGCGCGAACACGGGGTGGGCAAGCTGCGCATCTGCGTCAGCGCCGGCGAAGGGCTGCCGGATGCGACGCGCCAGTTGTGGAAGCAGGCGAGCGGCATCGAGATGCTCGACGGCATCGGCGCCACCGAGATGTTCCACATCTTCATTTCCGCCGCGGGAGCGGATGTGCGCCCGGGCGCGATCGGCAAGGTCGTGCCGGGCTATGTCGCGAAAGTGGTCGACGACGAGGGCAAGGAAGTTGCACGCGGCACCATCGGCAAACTGGCGGTGATCGGCCCCACCGGCTGCAAGTACCTGGACGACGCGCGCCAGGCGAACTACGTCAAGGACGGCTGGAACTATCCCGGCGACGCGTTCACGCAGGACGAGGACGGC
>JAQGMT010000437.1 GCA_028292185.1 Ramlibacter sp.
GCCATCCGGGCGTGGGCTCGGTCGGGGACTTTTGCATCCGCTTGATCAATTCGCTGACCGGCGCCGAGCTGGTCGGCGTTCCGCATACCGGCGCCTCGCCGGCGGTGGCGGCCTTGCTCGGCGGGCATATCCAGGGCGTCGCTCTGGCGCTCGGCGCGCTCAGCCCGCAGATCCGGGCCGGCACGTTCCGCGGCATCGCCACCTCCGACCGCGCTCCGGAATTCGCCGACATACGCACCTTGCGCGAAATGGGCTACCCCGAAGATCTGTTCGGTGTGTGGTTCAGCTTTCTCGCGCCGGCGGGCATCCCCGACACGGCGAAGAAGCCGCTGGTGGACGCCATCGAGCAAGCGGCCAAGTCGGCCAGCGTTGCGGCGCGGCTTGCGCCGCTGGGCATCGTGCAGAGCTACGCCGGGCCGGAAGCCATGGCCGCCGAAATTCGCGACGAGTACAAGCGCGTCAGCGACATGGCCAAGAAGAGCGGCCTGGCCAAGTAAGGCCGGCCGCGGCCCGCTCGCTGCAGCTACGGCTTCAGCGCTTGCGCGGCGGCGCGCGCATGCGTGACCACGTCGTAGGTGTATAGCGCCTTGCGAAATTCGGCGTGCGCCGCCAGTTCCGCGTCGCGCTGCGCCAGATCGCCGGTGGCCGAATCCACGCGCAGCCCGTGCTTGCGCGCGCCCAGCTGAACCTCGGCCACGCGCTCGCGGCGCAGCCGCTCATAAGCCAGCAGCGCGGCTGGAACCGCGCTTCTATCGGTCTGCGCCAATATCGTTGCGAGTGCCATGCCGTCCTCGATCGATTGGTTGGCGCCCTGCCCCAGGTGCGGCAGCATCGGATGGGCCGAGTCGCCCAGCAGCGTGAGCCGCCCTTTGCTCCAGCCGGGTAGCGGCTCACGGTCGTACAGCGCCCAGCGGAAGGTCTTGTCCACCTGCTTGAGCAGTTCCTCGATGCGCGGGTCCCAGCCCTCGAATTCGCGGCGCAGCACGGCCGGGTCGCCCGGCGCGGACCAAGACTCCTTCATTTCCTCGTCGGTCGGCATGAAGCCGACGTAGTTGACCATCGCGCCGTGGCGCACCGGGAACACCAGGAAGTGCCTGGACGGCCCGGCCCACATCTGCCAGCGATCCATCGGCCAGTTGGGCAGGCGCTCGCGCGGGATCAGGCCGCGGTAGGAAATGGTGCCGTGAAAGACCGGCTTGGACGGCGGGAACACGAAGGGCCGCATCTCGGAGTGGATGCCATCGGCGCCGACCACGACATCGGCTTCGGCGACCGCTCCATTGGCGAAGGTGACGCGGGCCACGTCCGCGTTCTGCTCGAAGCCGACGGCGCGGTGCCCGGTGTGAACGATGCCGGCCGGCAGCTTGCTGGCAAGCAGCGTGACGAAGTCGGCGCGGTGCATGCCGAAACATGCGTTCCATCCGTTGGCGTCGGTCACCTGCACCGGAGCGATGAAGCTTCCGTCGTGACGGTAGTAGGAGGAGTGCGAGCCCACCCGCGCGCCGTAGCTTTCGACTGCGGGGCCGAGACCCACGCGTTCGAGCTGGCGCACCGCATTCGGGGTGACGAACACGCCGGCGCCGATTTCGCCGAGCGAGGGAGTCTGCTCATAAACAGTGACGGGCACGCCGTGCGCGATCAGCGCATTCGCGGCGAACAAGCCGCCAATGCCGCCTCCGACGATTGCGACAGTGGGTAGAGATGCCATGGCAGATGAAAAAGAAAGAGCCTTGTTGGAGGGCATTATCGGCTGCACGGGCCCTCATGCAGGAGACGGTGCCCGGTAAGCAATGTCTTGCGGACATGAAGGCCGGCACTGACAATGGTCCAGCCGGGACGCCCCAGTCCCTCTCACTCCTTGGGCCGCACATGAAGCACGAGATCGCCACCGTCATCACGATTTCCGCGTCGCCCGAGCGAGTCTGGGCGGTGCTACTGGATTTCGCGCGCTATCCCGAATGGAACCCGTTTGTCCGGTCGATCGAAGGTGCGCCCTCGGAAGGCTCGTTGCTGAAGGTCACCATTGCTCCACCCGGCGGCAAGGCGATGACCTTTCGCCCGATCGTGCTTCGTCACAGCGTGGCGCGGGAGTTCAGGTGGAAGGGAAAATTTCTGTTTGCGGGGCTGTTCGATGGCGAGCACCACTTCAGTCTCTCGGCGGTCCCGGGCGGCGCTACCCAGTTCACGCATGGCGAGAACTTCAGCGGGCTGTTGGTGCCATTGATGCGTGGTGCACTCGAGGGCGGAACCAGGGCCGGCTTCGAGGCGATGAACCTTGCACTGAAGCAAAGAGTGGAGGCGCGTGGCGCCTGACCGGCATTGCTAACGCGACGCGGTGCGCTCTGGAGGCAGCGTCGCCTGGCTCAGCGATGCGGTGAGCTGCTGGCGCCGATCGGCATACCAGCGCAGCAGGCAGGCGCGGTCGCGGCACGTCGCTTCACGGCGATGCCATTCGGCATCGTTCTGCCGGCGGAAGGCAGCAGGGTCGGGCGCGGCCTGCTTGGCCCTGGCGTGCAGCCGCCCAAGGTCGCGGTCGAGCTGCGCGAGCTGCGCATCCGAGCAAATGGTTCTTTCGGCATACGAGCGCGCCCTGCGGCAGTCAAAGCTCGGCTTGACTGAGGGCGCAGCAGTTCGCACAGGCGCGACTTGGCGCGTCAGCTTCGCGACCGGCTGCTGCTGCTGCACGGCGGGCGGTGTGGCAGGGCCGGCGCCCATTCGTGTCGTGGCCGCGACCTCGGCGCGCGCAGCAGGCTCAGGGGCCGCGACGGCCTGAGGGCGCCCAGGTAGCGGAGGGGCCGTGACGACCTGAGTGCGCTCAGCAGGCTGACGCGCCGTGACCACCTCCGGGCGCGCCGCAGGCTGAGTGGTCTGCGCCAGCGCCACTCGCGCGGCCTCGAGTCCTTGCGCGGCAAACCGGGTTTTCTCGTGCGAGTCGCCCAGTCGCGCGCGAAACCGCTGCAAGCTGTCTTCGTAGTAAGCCTGCGCCTGCTCGTAGATGGCGGTGCGCTCCGCGAGCGGTGCGGCGCTGGCGGCATTGGCGGCGGTGACGTAGTGGCGCGCCAGCTGATA
Organism: Ramlibacter sp.; assembly: GCA_028292185.1. Classification (GTDB taxonomy): domain Bacteria; phylum Pseudomonadota; class Gammaproteobacteria; order Burkholderiales; family Burkholderiaceae_C; genus Ramlibacter. The sequence continues at coordinate 3,070 of JAQGMT010000437.1, forward strand.
ACGCGCATCGGCCGATTCGATCGACGCCGCGCCCTTGAGCGCATCGGCCACCCTGCAGGAGGTCAGGTAATCGACTTCCGCATCACGCACGTGCCCCGTCGCGGCGGCCTCCTTGCCGGCCACCAGCAAGGCATCGATGTCCTTCACCGTCTTGCCTTCGACGTCGGCGGGCGGGAACACCTGGCCATCCTTGCCGCCCACGGCGGCGGCGAGCCGCGGACGCAAGGGACACGCCGTGCGGGGCTGAGCCGCCGGTTGCGCAGCCGCGTTTGCGGCGGTGCGCGTCGCAGCGGGGCGCGCGGATGCGCTGCGCTGCGAAATGGCCGCCGCGGTAGACGGGCCGGGCCGAGCCGATGCCGGATCGCGCGTCGCCTGAATGCCCCACGCGACCGCGGCAATCAACAGCACGTTGACCACGATGGCCAGCAGCACGGCCCAGGGCAGGCGCGGCTCGGGCGGCGGCCGCAGGTCCCGGTGCTCGATGGCCGGGTCCATCAGGCGCCGCCGAGCTCGAGGCGGACCCGGCTCTGGTTGAAAGATGTGGACATGCCGACACCTTAGCCTGCCGGTGCTCCGCTTCGATGGCTGCGCTGACACTTTGACGCGGAAGTGACGCTTGACGCCTGGCGCTTCACGCGCCGTACTCAAATCTTTGCCCCGGACTCGTCAATCGCGGGCCGCAAAGAAGTACCGGCGGCGCCAAGTCCCGCAGGTGACGCTCTGTCTCTGCATTGACACGGGACGCACCCGCCGCGGCCTACATTGCCATTTTGTTTTTGAGGAACGCCGGTGAACACCCCTTCCGACCTGCTCGCCCGGATCCGCGCCATCAACCAGACGGCGGCTTTCAATCAATGGTGCGGCATCGAGGTGATCAGCGCAGAGCCCGGCAAAGTCGAGATCGCGATGCCATGGCGGCGTGACGCCGGGCAATACGCCGGCTTCCTTCACGCCGGCCTGATCGGCGCGCTTATCGACACGGGTTGCGGCTTCGCGGCTGCGACCCTGGTCGGGCGGGTGCTGGCTTCGCATTTTTCGGTCAACTGCCTGCGTCCGGCAGTGGGCGAGCGGTTCATCGCCCGGGCCCGTGTGGTCAAACCCGGCAAGTCGCAGGTGTTCACGGCCTGCGAGCTGTTCGCGCAGAAAGATGGCGCGGAGAAACTCGTTGCCACGGGCGAGACACTGTTGTCCGTGGTGGCAGGCGACGCGGCCTGAAACTTTTGCCCTGCGTCGCGCGCAGCCGCAACGGTTTGCGTAAAACATTACGATAAAGCACACTCCGGGTCCCAAGCCACTGGAGTGAACATGAACGCAGCACAAGCCGGCGCAGCCCTCGCCTTCGTCCTGACCCTCCTGCCGGCCGCGGCGCAGAACGTGAAGATAACGCCCATTGGCTCGCACCCCGGCGAGCTGTGCGCCAACGACCGGGCGACGATCTTCGAGGACCCCACCGGCGTGCGCATCCTCTACGACGCCGGCCAGACGGTCACCGGCGCCGACGATCCACGCCTTGGCACCGTGCATGCGGTGCTGCTGTCGCACGCGCACGGCGACCACATCGGAGACATGAAGCTCAAGGCGGTGGGCGCCGGCAGCTGCGGCAATTCCGAGCGCGTGCCGGCCGGTCCCAACTCGACGACGGCGGAAATCGCCGCCGCCAAGAACGCGGCGATCGTGATGCAAGGCGACATGGGCTCGTTCATCGGCCGCAAGGTGCAGAACATCACGGGCAAACCGGTGAACCCGTGCCCGCAGACCGACGGCGCGACCACAGTCCCCGTGGCCGCCGCCTGCCGTTCGGCCACCTACCTCGGCGGCACGTTCATCGCCAAATCGGCGTCCGCCACCAAAGGTGTCGAGATCACCATCGTCTATGCGTCGCACTCGAACAACGCGCCGCTGTCGCTGCTGTCCGAGGCGCATCGCGCGCTGCTGGCGCCCGACGACATCAGCATCGTGCTCGGCCCGCCGACCGGCTACGTCGTGAAGTTCACCAACGGCCTCGTGGCTTACCTGTCGGGCGATACCGGGGTTCACAGCGAGATGCAGACCGTGGTGAAGGACTTGCACCATGCCAACCTGGCGGTGCTGAATTTCGGCTCCAGCGCCATGGATGCGAGCGCGGCGGCGTATGCGATGAATGAGCTGGTCCGGCCGGCGTCCGTCATTCTCACGCACGTCAACGAGGCCGCCAGCAAGGACGGCAAGTTGCTGCCCGCGTCGCGCACCGCCTCGGCCATCAAGCTGCTCAGGGCCAAGCCGCACCTGGCCCTGAGCGAACGCACGATGGAGTTCGACGGCAAGGGAATGTGCGTCGCGGGCTGCTGAAACGCACCCAACCCACAAGGGATTACCATGCTCAAATTTTTGGCCGCCGCGCTGGCCCTTTCCACCATGACCGCTTGTACAACCTCACAGACCGTTCCCGACGCCGTACGCGCGCAGCTGGCGCCCACCGGCAAGCTGCGCGGGGGCATGAACCTCAGCAACACCTTGTTCATGGTGAAGGACCCTGCCAGCGGCGAGCTGCGCGGGGTCAGTGTGGACCTGATGCGCGAACTCGGCTCGCGCCTGGGCGTGCCCGTGGAACTGGTCGTGTTCCCGCGGCCCGGCGATGTCGCGGACGCATCCGGCGCGAACACCTGGGATGTCGCCGTTCTCGCCATCGAGCCGGCACGGGCAAAGACCATCGCTTTTTCTCCGCCGATCACCGAGATCGACGGCGCCTACGTGGTGCACGCGAATTCGCCCTTGCAATCGATCGGCCAGGTGGATGCATCGGGCGTGCGCATCTCGGCGCCGGACAAGGCCGGGTACGAGCTTTACCTCACGCGGACCTTGAAGAGCGCGACGCTCGTGCGCACCAAGGACAACCAGTCTTCCATCGATGTCTTCAAGCAAGGCGGCGCGCAAGTGCTGGCAGGCTTGAAGCCGGCGCTGCTCGACGCCATGCCCGAACTGCCCGGCGCGCGCATGCTGGAAGGCAAGTTCATGACCGTGAACCATGGCCTGGGCACGCCCCGCGACCGCACCGCCGCGGCGGAATACCTCAAGGCATTCGTCGCCGACGTGAATGCTTCAGGGTTCGTGGCGCGCTCGATCGAGCGGCACAAGGTGGCCGGGCTGTCCGCAGTGAAATAAGGAAGAACGTATGCAGAGTGACCCTCCCTCCTCCCGTTTTTTGGCGCGCAGGCAATTGCTGGCCGCCGGGGGCGCCGTGCTGGCGGCCGGCGGATCGGCCGTCGCGCAGCCGATGCAGCCGGCGCGCGCCAAGGGCCCCCTGGTCTGGCTCGACCTGGACCAGGCGGAACTTGACGCCGCCTACGATCAATCGAAGTACGCGCCCAACCAGACCATCGTGCAGCGGCGCAGCACCGTGAACAGCGAAGGCGTGCGCACTCGCCTGGGTGCGCCGCGGCGCTTCGCCTACGGCCCGACGCCGATCGAGGGGCTGGATCTCTACCCCACCAAGCGCCCGAATGCTCCCATCAATATCTTCATCCACGGCGGCGCTTGGCGCGGGGGCATGGCCAAGGACCACTCGTATGCCGCCGAGCTGTACGTGAATGCGGGCGCGCACTACATCGTGCTCGACTTCATCAATGTCATCGAAGCCGGCGGCAACCTCACGCCCATGGCCGACCAGGTGCGGCGGGCCGTGGCCTGGGTGCATCGCAATGCTCGCAGCTTCGGCGGCGACCCGGATCGCATCCATCTGTCGGCGCATTCGTCGGGCGCGCACTTGACCGGCGTGGTGCTGGTCACCGACTGGCGCAAGGATTTCAACGTTGCGCCGGATCTGGTGAAAGGCGCGGTGCTATGCAGCGGCCTTTACGACCTGAAGGCAGTGCGCTTGTCGGCGCGCGGCGATTACATCAAGTTCACCGACGACATGGAGCAGGCCCTGAGCACGCAGCGTCACCTCGAGCGCCTGAACACCCCGGTGGTGCTTGCGCACGGCACACAGGAGACGCCCGAGTTCCAGCGCCAGACGCGCGATTTCGCCGCGGCGGTGAAAGCGGCCGGCAAGCCGGTGCAGCTGCTGGTGGGTGAAGGCTACAACCACTTCGAAATGCCCGAGACGTTCGCCAATCCCTATGGCTTGCTGGGGCGCGCCGTGCTGGCGCAGATGAAGCTCTCGTAGAACCCAGGGCGCGGTTGCGCGCCCGGCGCTGTGCGCTCAATTGAAAGTGAAGACCGCGCAAAGCATCGCCAGCACGATGCCAACCCCGGCCGCGCGGCCGCCGATGAACATCAGCGGCACGGCCGCCTCGTCGCCCTTTCGAAAGCGGCGCCCGGCCCACTCGTGCAGGCCGACGCCGATCAACGCGAGCACGACGAACATCATCTTCGCCACAAACCATGCACCGAGGCCTGCGGCGCCGCCGAACTTCAGCCACAGCATCAAGGGCCCGGTGACCAGCAGAAGCACCAGCCCGCCGGCGCCGATACGCGCGAAGAAGATCTCGAAGGTCCACAGCATGCCCCGCTGATCGGCCGGGGCCGCGACCAATCGAGGCCCCACCTGGGACAGCGCTATGCCTCCGCCCATTCCCATCCCAACACCGATGAAATGCATCCAGAGCAGGAGCGTGGTCAACATGTTTTTTAGCGGGGGCCGGGAACTTGCCCCAATGTAGCACTGGCCCTGCGAGGCTATCGCGTTCTATTTTCGACCCACGCATAATGTCGCGAACATTTAGGAGAACCGCCATGTCGCCCGCCAGGATCACGTTCGGTATTGCTTTGCTTGTGTTCATCGCGGGTTGCGCCTCGTCGCCCACCGCGGGTTGCGGCGCCGCCGGTCCCGACATCGCATGCACGCAGCAAGGCGCGGTACGCGGCGTCGTCGAAAGCGAGATGCTGGCCTTCAAAGGTATTCCCTATGCGCAGCCGCCGGTCGGCGCGCTGCGCTGGCGTGCGCCGGAGCCGGCCGCCGCGTGGCAGGGCGTGCGCGACGCCAACCGCTTCAGCGCGATGTGCCCGCAGCTCGCCGGCAACGACGTGAAGGGCGAAGAGGACTGCCTCTACGTGAACGTCTGGCGCCCACGCACTGCGCCGGCCAAGCCGCTGCCCGTGATGGTGTGGCTCACCGGCGGCGGCAACCATTCGCTATCCGGTGAAGGGTCGGAGGGTTTCGGCGGCGTCAGCTATCAAGGCGGCACGCTGGTGCCGCACGGCGTGGTCGTCGTCACCTACAACCTCCGCCTGGGGGTGCTCGGCTTCCTGGCGCACCCGTCCCTCGACGCCGAGCGCGCCGAGAAGATTTCCGGCAACTACGGCAGCCTCGACCAGGTGGCGATGCTGCGCTGGGTCAATCGCAACATCGCCGCGTTCGGCGGCGACCCGAAGCAGGTCTTCCTGTTCGGCACTTCGGCGGGCGGAGGCAACATCTGTGCGCTGATGACGTCGCCGCTGACGCGTGGCCTCATTCACGGTGTCGCGATGCAAAGCAGCGTGCCCAACGGCTGCGAGATCCAGACACTGGCCGACGCGGAATCGGGCACCGGCCGCAAGGTGGCCAGCGTGACCGGCTGCGACACCGCGCCGAACGTGGCTGCCTGCCTGCGCGGCAAGAGCGTCGCGGAAATCGTCTCCGCCGTGCCTGGCACCTTCACGGTGCTGCCGCGCCTGTACGGGCCCAACGTCGATGGCCAGGTCTTTCCCGAGCAGCCGCTGAAGCTGATCGCGCAAGGCAAATACCCGCCGATGCCGGTGATCATCGGCAACACCTCGGAAGAAACCAATCCGTGGGCCAACACCGCCGGCGCGGTGACCGACCAAGCCAGCTACGCCGCCGCCGTCGAGAAAGTGTTCGGCGCCGCGCAACGCGATCGCGTGCTGGCGCAGTACCCGGCGACGGCCTACCCGTCGCCGCGAATGGCTTTCGTGCGCGTCACCACGGATGCGGAATTCACTTGCCAGAGCCGGCGTGTCGCACGCACCTTCTCGAAGGTGCAGAAGCAGCCCGTGTACCGCTACCTCTTCGCGCATACGCAGGAGAACGATCCGGCCCTGAAAGCCGGCGGGGCGGCGCACACCATCGAGCATGCGTACCTGTTTCCCGGGCGCGGCACCTACCAGCCCACCGCTGCCGACCGCACCATCGCCAGGCAGATGGCGGGCTACTGGACCCGCATGGCGAGCACCGGAAATCCGAATGGCGGACAAGACCCGCAGTGGCCGGCCTGGTCGGCGGAGCAGGACGGCTATCTGGAAATCGGCGCGAACACGGCGGCCAGGCGCGGCCCGCCCGATGCGAAGTGCGACTTCTGGGACACGGTCACTTTCCCGTGGCCGCACCTGTAGCGTTGCACCCGGCAAGGAGAACTCGATGAGCGAGGCCGCATCTGACAAAGTGTTCGCGGGCTCCGTGCCCAGGCTGTACCAGGAGCATCTGGTGCCGCTGATCTTCGAGCCCTATGCGCAAGACCTCGCACTGCGCGTGGCCGCGCGAAAGCCGGGGCGTGTGCTCGAGATTGCCGCGGGCACGGGTGTGGTGACGCGCCACTTGGACCGCGTGCTCGCCGCTGCAGCGGACATCGTGGCCACGGACTTGAACCAGGGAATGATCGACACGGCGCGCGAGTTGGGCACCGGCCGACCGGTGCAGTGGCGCCAGGCGGACGCGCTGCAGCTGGCTTTCGGCGACGGCGAGTTCGACGCGGTGGTCTGCCAGTTCGGCGTGATGTTCTTTCCCGACAAGGCCAGGGCCTTTTCCGAGGCGCGGCGCGTGCTCAGGCCTGGCGGCGTGCTGCACTTCAACGTGTGGGACCGCATCGAGGAGAACGAATTTGCCGATGTGGTGACGAACGCGCTCGCATCCCTGTTTCCGCAGGATCCGCCGCGCTTCCTGGCGCGCACGCCGCATGGTTACTTCGATCACGCGGCCATCGAGCGCGACCTGCGCGCGGGCGGATTCGCCTCAACGCCGCAGATCGACACCGTGGCGGCGCGAAGCGTCGCCGCGTCGGCGGGTATTCCCGGGTTGGCCTATTGCCAGGGGACGCCGCTGCGCAACGAGATCGAAGCGCGCGATGCCAGCCGCCTGGGTGAAGCCACCCACGTTGCAGCCGCCGCCATCGCGCAGCGCTTCGGCGCCGGGCCGGTGGACGGCAAGATCCAGGCGCATGTGCTGACAGTCGCGCGCTGATCATCCCCCCGCAATCAGGAGCCAAGATGCGCACCCAAGCCGAAAAAGGCCGTTTGTTCCGCGCGCTGCACGAGCGCCCCGGCCTGTTCATCATGCCCAACCCGTGGGACGCCGGCACGGCAAAGCTCTTCACCTCGCTCGGCTTCGAAGCCCTGGCCACCACCAGCCTGGGCTTCGCGAACGCCCTCGGACGCGTCGACGGCACCTTGTCGGTGACGCGCGAAGAACTGATCGCCAATTGCCGCGAGATCGCTGCGGCCACCGATCTACCGATCAATGCCGATCTGGAGAACGGCTACGCCGACGCGCCCGAGGAAGCGGCGCAGATCATTCGCATGGCGGCCGATGCCGGCGTGGTGGGCGGCTCGATCGAGGACGCGACCGGGCGGGCCGACCAGCCCCTCTACGACTTCGACCTGGCGGTGGAACGCGTTGCGGCGGCGGCGCGGGTGGCGCGTTCGCTGCCCTTCCCCTTCACCCTGACGGCGCGCGCCGAGAATTTTTTGCATGGCCGGCCCGACCTCGATGACACGATCAAGCGCCTGCAGGCCTACTCCGCGGCAGGGGCCGACGTGCTCTATGCGCCGGGCCTGAAGGACGTGCCCACCATCCGCAAGCTGGTGGCGGCAGTGAACAAGCCGGTGAACGTGGTCATGAGCATGGCCGATCCGGACCTCACCGCGCCGCAGCTGGCGCAAGCGGGCGTGAAGCGGATCAGCGTCGGCGGCGCGCTGGCGCGGCTCGCGTTCGCATCCGTGCGCGACGCGTGCATGGAAATGCGCGACAAGGGTTCGTTCCAGTGGGTGCGCGGCACCATGCCGAGCAAGGACCTGAACGCGATCTGGCGGCAGGCGCGCGATTGAGCCGCCGTGCGGCTCTGCTGAAAGGAGCCCGCCCCCCTCATCCACCCTCTACCACAAGCGCGGGGCGTACGGTTTACAGGGGATACGGGTAATTCCGATACGCGAGCCGCTGGGCGCCTTTTTATACTCGCCAAATATCGTGCCACGGTATATCGGTTGGAGTCCAGCTCAAGAGGATGCTCATGCAAGATCGCAAGAAATCACAGTCGTTCACCGACGGCCGCCGCCAATTCATCCGCACCGGCCTCGGGGTGGCCAGCGGGCTGGCCTTGCCGGCAGGTTTCGTGTCCGAGGCCCTGGCTGCTGACCAGCCTCCCATCGGCACCTGGCCGGCGGGCGCGTCGGGCAGTTCGGTGTTCATCGGCATCAGCGTGCCGCGCACCGGCACCTACGCGGTGCAAGGCGAGGATGAGCTCAAGGGCTACCTGCTGGCCATCGAACACATCAATGCGGGCCACCCGCTGATCAAGCAGATCTCGCCCAAGACCAAGAAGGGCGTGCTGGGCAAGGAGCTGAAGTACGGCGTCGCCGACTCGGCCGCCAAGCCGAACGACGCGGTGCAGGCGCAGCAGCGCTTCATCACCGAGAACAAGGCCATCATGATCACCGGCGGCACATCCAGCGCCGTGGCCGTGGCGCTGAACAAGCTGGCGCAACGCGAGAAGGTGCTGTTCGTGTGCGGCATCTCCGGCTCGAACGACACCACCGGCAAGGACTGCGTGCGTTACGGCGTGCGCCAGAACTTCTACGGCGAAACCGCGGCCAATGCCATCGGCCCGGCGCTCTTGAAGGCCTACGGCAAGAACAAGAAGGCGGCGTTCATGACGCCCGACTACACCTACGGCCACACCGTCACCAAGTCGGTCAACGACTACCTGACGAAGAACGGCGGCTGGACCATGGTGACCAACCAGGTCTCGCCACTGGGCGCGCCGGACTTCAGCTCGTACCTCACCAACATCGCGAACTCCGGCGCCGAGTTCCTGATCAACGTGAACTGGGGCCACGACGCGGTGCTGTCCACGCAGCAGGCCAAGCAGTTCGGCCTGTTGCCCAAGATGAAGCTGGTGATCCCCTACCAGATCCCGTTCCTGGCGCGCGAAGTCGGCGCCGACGTCACCGAAGGCGTGTACGCGGCCACCGACTTCTGGTGGACCATGCAGGACAAGTACCCGCTGGCCAAGATGTTCGTCGAGGAGTTCGAAAAGAAGTTCGGCTACAAGCCCGAGTGGGGCGCCGAGAACGCGTACATGGAATTCGCGCTGTGGGCCGAAGCCGTGGAGAACGCCGGCACCTTCTATCCGCCCGACGTGATCAAGTCCTATGAAACCCCGCGCAAGCTCAACTCGATGGTGGGCGAGGTGCAATGGCGCGCCGCCGACCACCAGCTGATCCGCCCGGTGGTCATCGTCAAGGGCAAGGCGCCCAAGGACATGAAGAACAAGGAAGACTTCTGGGAAGTCGTTGAAGTGGTTGCCGGCGCAGGACTGATGCAAAAGCCGGACGCGTTCGGCTGCAACCTCGGCTCGCCCACCTGACCGGCAACGGCGCTCGATAGGCGCGGCAGGCGGGATTTTCCGCCTGCCGCGCCCTGTTTTTGGTCCGTCATGATCACCTGGTCCAACTTTCTTTCGCAGCTTTTCAACGGCCTCGCGCAAGGCGCGCTGCTCGCGCTCATCAGCTCGGGCCTCACCATCATCTACGGCACGCTCGGCGTGCTGAACCTCGCGCACGGCGCGATGTTCATGATCGGCGGCTACGCCGGCTACTTGGCGTTCGAATACACCGGCTCGTTCATCGTCGCGGTGATTGCGGGCACGCTGTTCATGCTGATCGTCGGCGTGATCATGGAGCGCGTCATCATCCGGCACTTCTACAGCCGGCCGGGCGAAGACCAGTTGCTGGTCACGTTCGGCCTGTCGATCGTCTTCGTCGAGATCATCCGCTTCTTCTTCACCAGCCAGTCGAAAACCGTGCCCGCGCCGGCGATGCTGTCGGGCATCACCAACCTGGGCGTGATGTTCTATCCCACCTATCGCCTGGCCGTCGTCGGCATCGTGGCGATCGCCCTGCTGGCCCTGTTCATCGTGCTCTACCGCACGCGGCTGGGCATGATCGTGCGCGCCGGCATCGAGGACTCGGTGATGGTCGATTCGCTGGGCATCGACGTGTACCGGGTGTTCATGGTCGTGTTCGGCATCGGCGCGATGGCGGCCGGTTTTGCCGGCATCGTCAACGCGCCGGTGGTCTCGCTGTCGCCGGACATGGGCGAAGCGATCCTGGTGCAGACCTTCGTGGTCGTGGTGATCGGCGGCGTCGGCTCGTTCCCGGGTGCGGTGGTGGGCGGCCTGATCGCCGGCGAAATCATCAGCCTCACCTCGATGGTCAATCCCGGCTATGCCTACATCATGCTGTTCGCGGCCATGACGCTGGTGCTGCTGGTGCGCCCGCGCGGCCTGTTCGGCGCCAAGGGCCGCGAATGAAAGTGTCTCGCTGATGTTCAGCAAACGTCCTGTTCTGGTGGAGGTGGTCACCGCGGCGGCGCTGATCGCCGTGCCCTTCGTCTTCCCTTACCTCGACGCCGCGCCCAACACGGTCAACCGCATCCTGGTGTGGGGCCTGTTCGGCATCGGCTTCGACATCCTGTTCGGCTACACCGGCCTGCTCTCGTTCGGCCAGTCGGCGTTTTACGGCACCGGCGGCTTCATCGCCGCCTACCTGCTCACGCGCGCCGGATTCCCGCATGTGGTGACCGCGCTGGTGATCGGCATGGTGGCCGCCGCCATCGTCGGCTATTTGATCGGCTTGCTCGCGCTGCGCCGCACCGGCATCTACTTCGCCATGATCACGGTGGCCATCGCCGAGATTTTCTTCTTCGTCGAGTTCAATCCGCTGTCGGAGTGGACCGGCGGCGAGAACGGCTTGCCCGGCGTGCCCACGCCCAGCTTCGACCTGGGCTTCATCAAGCTGAACTTCACCTCGGGCTGGTCGCTGTATCCCTTTCTCGCGTTCTGCTACTTCATCGGCATCGTGATCGCGCTGCGCATCGTTCGCTCGCCGGTGGGCGCCATCCTCACCGCGATCCGCGAGAACCCCCTGCGTGCCGCTGCCGTCGGTCACAACGTGCAGGCGTACAAGCTCACCGCCTTCGTGATCGCCGCCGCGTACGCCGGTTTCGCGGGCGGCTTGCTCGGCGTGCTGCAGGGCTTCATGCCGCCGGACGCTTTCATGTTCGACACCTCCGGCCAGCTGATCATGCAGACCGCCATCGGCGGGCGCGGAACGCTGTTCGGCCCGCTGGTCGGCGCGGGCGTCTGGCTGTTCCTGCAGGACTTCCTGCAAGCCACACTCGGCCTGGGCGCGGCGTGGAAGCTGGTGCTGGGCCTGGTGTTCGTGCTGCTGGTGTGTTTCCTGCGGCAAGGCATCATCGGCGGCCTCAAGGATCTCGTCATCCTGGCCAGCGGCAAGGGCCAAGCGGCCGCCGAGCCGGCGCAGGATGCCGCCCCCGGCCCCGCATCCGCACCGGTCGCGCCGATGGCGGCCCGGCACGCGGTGTCCACCGATTACAAAGGCCCCCTGCTGCAGGCCACCGGCCTCACCAAGCGCTACGGCGGCGTGGTCGCCAACGAAGGCATCGACTTCACGGTGAACCAGGGCGAGCTGCGCGGCATCATCGGCCCCAACGGCGCCGGCAAGACAACCTTCTTCAAGATGCTCACCTGCGAGGTGCCGCCGACCTCCGGCACCATCGTGTTCGAAGGCCGCGACATCACCGGCAGGAGCATCACCGACGTGTGTCAGCTGGGCCTGACCAAGAGCTACCAGGTCAATCAGCTGTTCAACAAGCTGACGGTGCGCGAGAACCTCACCATCGCCGCGCTGGCGCAGTTGCGTGGCAAATTCAAGCTCGACCTGTTCGGCCGCATGTCGAAGATCGATGGCCTTGCCGAACAGGTGGAGCACACGCTGCAGCTGGTGAATCTCTCGGCGCGCACCGACACGCCGGTGTCCGAACTCGCGTATGGCGAGAAGCGCCGGCTGGAAATCGGATTGGCGCTGGCCTCGTCGCCGAGCTTGCTGCTGCTGGACGAGCCGCTGGCCGGCATGAGCCCGCGCGAGCGCGTCGAAACCGTGAAGCTGCTGAAGTCCATCGCACAGGGCCGCACGATGATCATCATCGATCACGACATGGACGCGCTGTTCGAGCTGGCCGAACGCATCACCGTGCTGCAGGAAGGCCGCGTGCTGGTCGAAGGCACGCCCGACGAGATCAAGAGCAACACGCTGGTGCAGGACGCCTACCTCGGCGGCGTGCACGACGAGGAGCTGGTGACGCCATGAGCCTGCTCGAAGTCAAGGGGCTGAACAGCTACTACGGCGACTCGCACATCCTGTTCGATGTGGGGCTGCGCGTGGAGCGCAACGAAGTGGTGGCGCTGCTGGGCCGCAACGGCGCCGGCAAGAGCACCACCTTGAAGAGCCTGATGGGCGTGGTGACGCCGCG
>JAQGMT010000152.1 GCA_028292185.1 Ramlibacter sp.
CTGCAGGAAGGCCGTGTGCTGATCGAAGGCACGCCCGACGAGATCAAGAGCAACACGCTGGTGCAGGACGCCTACCTCGGCGGCGTGCACGACGAGGAGCTGGTGACGCCATGAGCCTGCTCGAAGACAAGGGGCAGAACAGCTACTACGGAGACTCGCACATCCTGTTCGATGTTGGTCTGCGCGTGGAGCGCACAGAAGTGGTGGCGCTTCTGGGCCGCAACGGCGCCGGCAAGAGCACCACCTTGAAGAGCCTGATGGGCGTGGTGACGCCGCGTACCGGTTCGGTGGTGCTCGATGGCGTGGAGCTCGCGGGCAAGAAAAGCCACGTGATCGCGCGCGCCGGCATGCAGCTGGTGCACGAGGAGCGGCGGGTGTTCGGCAGCCTCGACGTCGAGGAAAACCTGGTGCTGGCAGGCCTCACCGCGCCGAACAAATGGCCGCTCGACCGCATCTGGGAGATGTTCCCGCGGCTGAAGCAGCGGCGCACCAGCCGCGGCACGGACCTGTCGGGCGGCGAGCAGCAGATGCTGGCCATCGCCCGCGCGCTGATCCGCGATCCGAAGATCATCCTGCTGGACGAGCCCTTTGAAGGGCTCGCTCCGCTGATCGTCAAGGAACTGATGAAGGTCTGCCACGACCTCGCGGCCGCGGGCCTCACCATCGTGCTGGTGGAGCAGAACCTCGCGGCCAGCTTGAGCCTGGCGCAGCGCGTGTACATCATCAACAACGGGCACATCGTGCACGAGGGCCCGGCGCAAGAAATCAAAGGGCAGCCGCAGATCCTGCAGCGATATCTCGGTCTATAGCGGCCGCTGGCCGCAGGAGTCCGGTCAATGAGCCATGCGTACGTGGTCGGTCAAGTGACCGTGAAGAATCCCGCCAAGTGGGACGAGTACCGCGGCCGCGTTCCGCAAACGCTGGCTCCCTGGGGCGCGGAACTTGTGTTTCGCGGCAAGCAGGTGGCCGCGCTCGCGGGCGAAAACCCGCACCCGGACATCGTGGTGATCCGCTTTCCCGATGCCACCGCGGCGGACAACTGGTTCAAGTCGCCAGCCTACCAATCCCTCATCCCGCTGCGCGAGCAGGCGGCCGATGTACTCCTCACGGCATACCAAGCATGAAAAAACTCACGAATACCATTGCGGCGGGCCTTTTCGGACTTGCGCTGTGCGCCACCAGCCATGCGCGCGTGACGCGCATCGTCATCGACGAAACCATCCGGCTGCCGGCCACGGAGGGCGCGGCCATCCCTTATGAGCAAGTCGCCGGACGCGCCTTCGGCGAGCTCGACGCCAAGCTGCCGGGCAACGCGATCATCCAGGACATCGAACTGGCGAAGGACCGCGACGGCAAGGTGCGCTACGTAGCATCGTTCGTGATCTACAAGCCGGTGGACATGGCCAAGGCCAGCGGGATGATGTGGCACGACGTGCCCAATCGCGGCCGCGTGTATCCGTTCGCGCCGCAAGAACGCGCCTTCGGCGACATCATGCTGGCCAGCGCCTGGCAAGGCGACAACAGCGGCGCCACCGCGGTGCGCCCCACGGCGTCGGCGGCCGGCATGCAATTCCTGCAGCTGCCGGTGGCGCGCGGGGCCGGCGGTGAACGCATCACCGGCGAGGTGTTCGGCCGCATCGTGAATCGCTCGGGCAAGGCATCGCAGCCTTTGCTGGTGCAGACCAATCCGGTGCCGTACCAGCCGGTGAGCCTCGACCCCGCCAAATCGAAACTGGTGTCCCGCGGCGGTGAGACGACGCGTGGCGAAGTGTTGGACGAAGTGACGGTTCCCGCATCCGACTGGGCCTGGGCCAAGTGCGACGCAAACAAGCCCTTCCCCGGCACGCCCGACCCGACGCAGATCTGCCTGAAAAACGGGTTCGATCCGGCGCGGCTGTACCAGGTGGTCTTCACGGCGGCCGATCCCTACGTGCTGGGCATCGGCTTCGCGGCATGGCGCGACGTCGGCGCGTTTTTCAAGAAGTCGAATGCCGACGACAGCGGCACCGCCAATCCGATCGCCAGGCGCGTGACGCACAGCATCGCGCGCGGCGTTTCGCAATCGGGCAACTTCCTGCGCGGCTGGTTGCACCTGGGCTTCAACCAGGACGAGACCGGCGCGATGGTGCATGACGGCATGTGGCCCATCATCGCGGGCCGCCGCATTGCGCTGAATTTCCGGTGGGCGCAACCCGACGGCGTGCTGGAGCTGTACCAGGCCGGCAGCGAAGGGCCGCAATGGTGGTTGCCGCATCCGGACCCGGTGCGTGGCCTGCCCGCGGCGGGCATCCTGGATCGCTGCAACGCGACGCGCACCTGCCCGAAAATCATCGAGCATTTTGGCTCGGCCGAAGTGTGGGCGCTCAAGCTCACGCCCGAATGGGTGGGCACCGACGGCAAGGCCGACTTGCCGCTGCCCGACACTGTTCGGCGCTACTACATTGCCAGCAGCACGCACGGCGGCGGGGCGGGCGGCTTCGACACCAGCCTGCCGGGCGTGGCCTTGCCCACCAGCGGCGCGACATGCCCGGGCAACAACTACGGCGTCGGAGTGCTGCCCGCCAATCCGATGCCGCACACGCAGACGGTGAACGCACTGCGCGTGCACTTCCGCGACTGGGTAATGAAAGGCACGCCGCCGCCGCCGAGCCGCTATCCGCTGCTGGCGCAGCGCACGCTGGCCGAGGCCAACAGGAACGCGATCGGATTTCCCGCATTGCCCGGCCTGCGTTCGACGCTGCCCGAGCCCGACTTCATCATGCCGGTGCTCGATTACGACTGGGGTCCGCAATTCAACGTGCAGGACGGCTCCGGCATTCCGGCCGCCGCGGTGCCGCGGATCAAGCAGGTGCTGAAGATGTTCGCGCCGAAAGTGGATGCCGACGGCAACGAACTCGGCGGGGTTCCGGTGGTGCTGCGCGATGCGCCACTGGGCACTTACTTGGGCTGGAACGTCACTGCCGGCGGCCCGGCGCCCTTCCACAAGGACCAGATCTGCGACTACGTGGGCGGGATGGTGCCGTTCGCGCGCACTGCCGCGGAGCGCGAAGCGCAGCACGACACGCGCCTGTCGCTGCAAGAGCGCTATGGTTCGCACGACGGTTATGTGGCCGCGGTGTCGAAGGCGGCGGCGCGCGCGGTGGCTGAGGGTTTCCTGTTGCCCACCGACGCGGCGGCGCTGGTGACCGCGGCGCAAACCAGTGCCGTGCTACGGTGAAGCTTGCCTCCGCCGCGAGAACGGGCGAGCGCTGAGCGGCCCTTTGTCGCGGCGCTTGCTTTATAAAGTGAGGTTCAACCGAGCTTCTTCATGACGACACACAAGTTTCTTTCACTCATGGCAGTCGCAACCGTCGCGCTGTCAGCATTCGCCGCCGTGCCAACCCCATCGGCAAAGGCGGAGATCGATCAACTGCTCACCCGGCTGCAATCGTCGGGCTGCCAGTTCGAGCGCAACGGCAGCTGGCACAACGCCAACGAGGCGCGTGCACATATTGAGCGCAAGTACCAGTACCTGCTGAAGAAGGAGCTGG
>JAQGMT010000170.1 GCA_028292185.1 Ramlibacter sp.
GTGGAACTACGCCACCAACCTGCACAAGTCGGGCGGCTTCGCCGATCGGGAACTGCTGGCCGCGGCGCAGTTCGCCTGCGACCGCGAAGTGTGGGACCGCTGTGTGAACACCAGCGAACGCACGAAGCTGGAATTCGACATCGACCAGCGCTTCCCGACGCCGTTCCGGGACTCGGTGGTGCGCCGCGCGCGCGAAATCAATCTCGACCCCGCGTACGTGTATGGCCTCATCCGCCAGGAAAGCCGCTTCATCATGGACGCGCGCTCCAGCGTGGGCGCATCCGGGCTCATGCAGGTGATGCCCGCCACCGCGCGTTGGACGGCGCGCAAGATCGGCCTGCCGAACTTCAGCGTGGACCAGCTGAACGACCGCGAGACCAACATCACCATCGGCACCGGCTACCTCAAGCTGGTGCTCGACGACTTCGACGGTTCGATGGCGCTCGCGGCGGCCGCATACAACGCCGGACCCGGCCGGCCGCGCGCGTGGCGCAATGGCCCGGTCATCGAAGCGGCGGCGTGGGCCGAAAACGTGCCCTTCCCCGAGACGCGTGACTACGTGAAGAAGGTCCTGTCCAACACCACCACTTACGCGGCGCTCCTCACCGGCCAGCCGCAATCGCTGAAGGCGCGCCTGGGCATGGTGGGCCCGCGCGATATGACCCGCCCCGAACCGAACGCAGATCTACCCTGAGGACCCCGCATGCTCAAGCTCTACGTCGCCAACAAGAACTACTCGTCGTGGTCGATGCGGCCTTGGGTGCTGCTCAAGCAAGCCGCCATCCCGTTCGAGGAGGTCATCGTGCGCTTCGATTCGTTCGCAGCGGACTCCAATTTCAAGCGCAGCCTGCAGGGCGTCAATCCCGCGGGCCGGGTGCCGGTGCTGGTGGATGATGGCTTCGCCGTCTGGGACACGCTGGCGATCGCCGAATACGTGGCCGAAAAATTTCCCGACAAGCAGCTCTGGCCCAAGGACCCGAAGGCGCGAGCGCGGGCACGCAGCGTGTGCGCCGAAATGCACTCCGGGTTCAACGCGCTGCGCAGCCATTGCCCGATGAACATCGAGGCCTCGCTGCCGCACATCGGCGCGCTGGTCTGGCGTGATCAGCCCGCGGTGCGCGCCGACGTGCAGCGCATCGTCTCGATGTGGACGGAGTTGCTGCAGCAGTACCAAGGCAAGCTGTTGTTCGGGGAGTTCTCGATCGCCGATGCGTACTTCGCGCCGGTCTGCATCCGCTTGAAGAATTACGCACTGCCGGTGCCGCAACTGGTCACCGACTACATTGCGAACGTTTGCGCCCTGCCAGGCGTGAAGGCCTGGATCGACGCGGCACTGGCCGAAAAAGACTTCCGGGATTTCGAGGAACCTTACCGCACGGCGCGCTGAGTGCGCCCGGCGAAAAACGCAAGACCTAAACTCCGGGGATGCAAACCTACAAGGTCGGCGGCGCGGTGCGGGATGCCCTCCTCGGCCTGCCCGTCAACGACCGTGACTGGGTGGTGGTGGGCGCCACCCCTTCCGAGCTGATCGCCGCGGGCTTCCTGCCGGTGGGCAAGGACTTTCCGGTTTTTCTGCATCCCGAGACGCGCGAGGAGTATGCGCTGGCGCGCACCGAGCGCAAAACCGCGCCGGGCTATCGCGGCTTCGCGTTCCATGCCGAGCCCGGCGTCACCTTGGAACAAGACCTGGCCCGCCGCGACCTGACCATCAATGCGATGGCGCAGGACGACAGCGGCCGGCTGATCGATCCGTTCAACGGCCAGGCCGACGTGAAGGACCGCGTGTTCCGCCACGTCACCAACGCGTTCCGCGAAGACCCGGTGCGGATCCTGCGCGTCGCCCGTCTGGCCGCGCGTTTCGCCGACTTCAGCGTGGCGCCGGAAACAATGGCGCTGATGCGCGAGATGGTTGAGACCGGTGAGGCCGACGCCCTGGTGGCCGAGCGCGTCTGGCAGGAACTCGCACGGGGCCTGATGGAACACAAGCCTTCGCGCATGTTCGAGCTGCTGCGCGAATGCGGCGCGCTCGCGCGCTTGCTGCCGGAAGTGGACCGGCTCTGGGGCGTGCCGCAGCGCGCGGACTATCACCCCGAGGTGGACACCGGCGTGCACCTGATGATGGTGCTGGACATGAGCGCGCGGCTGCAGGCCCCGCTGCCGGTGCGATTCGCCTGTCTCACGCACGACCTGGGCAAAGGCACGACGCCGCCCGAGATCCTGCCCAGGCACATTGGCCACGAAGAGCGCAGCGCCCGCCTGCTCAAGAAGGTTTGCGACCGGCTGCGCATTCCGGCGGAATGCCGCGAACTCGCGGACGTCGTGGCGCGTGAGCACGGCAACATCCATCGCAGCGGCGAATTCGGAGCAGCGGCCGTGGTGCGGCTGCTCGAGCGCTGCGACGGGTTTCGCAAGCCGCAGCGCTTCGAATCGGTCCTGCTGGCCTGCGAATGCGATGCGCGTGGCCGCGGCGGCCTGGAAGAAAAGCCTTATCCCCAGCGCGAGCGGCTGCTGGCCGCATTGAAGGCGGCGCAGGCGGTGTCCACGCATGAAATCGCCGAGCAGGCCCGGCAGGAAGGTATCGAGGGTCCGCGCGTGGGCGAAATGATCCACAACATGCGAGTGCAGGCGGTGGCGCAACTGCTCGTGCGCTGAATACGCTGTCGCACGCCAGTGCGAATCAGACCAGCAGCGCGAGGGCGGCGTAGTCTCCGACGCGCTCACCCAGACCGGCAGCCACCAGCTCGCATCCGGCGGTCAGCGCGGGCATCTTGCCGGCGACCTGGGCCTGCAACCGCGGCAGCAGATAGGCCTGGTGTTTGCAGAACACCGTGCCGCCCAGGCTGATGCGCTGCAAGTCCAGCGTGACGACCAGGTTGTACAGCGCGCGACCCATCACGCGACACAGTTCGTCCACTTGCGCACGCGAGGACGAATCGCCATCTCTGGCGCGCTCCAGCAAGGTGGCCGCATCGCAACCGAAGCGGCGGCTGATCGCATTGCCCGCGACGAGGGCCTCCAGGTCGCCGATGTTGCCGCAGCCGCACAGCGCATCGTCGTTGTCGGATACGAACATGTGGCCGCCGTGCCCTGCGTTGCCGTTCTTGCCGCGCAATACGTGACCATCGACGCACAGGCCCATGCCGATTCCGGTGCTCCAGGTGACGTAGGCGCAATGGTCGAACCCTTGCAACGCGCCCCAGCGGCGCTCGGCCTCGAGTGCCGCAACGCAGTCGTTCTCCACCCGCACCTGCGAAAACCGGCGGCGCAGCGGCGCCTCGAGCAAGGCCGTCTGCCAATCGTTGGGCAGGCCGCGCGCGGGTCCCGCGATGCCGCCGCAGATGTTCGGCGCAGCCACTTCCGCCATGCCCTCGCGCAGCACGAAAGGACCGCACGAGGACACGCCGGCTGCTTGCACGGCTTCCGGCGCGACGCCGGTTTCGGCGCAAGCCGCGTCCACCATACGCATCACTTGCATCGCCAGCGCGTCGTTGGTGCCGGTCTTCGCGGTGGCTTCACTGCGCCGAGCCAGCAGCTCGAGGCCGGCGCCGCTGCTCAGGCTCACCGCCACCTTGGTGCCGCCGATGTCGATGCAGGCTTTCACGTGGCTGCCTTCAGACCAATCTGGGGATGAATCCCGCAAGCAGGCTCAGCAGGACCGTGGTGGTGAGGGGAATG
>JAQGMT010000176.1 GCA_028292185.1 Ramlibacter sp.
GCGCCACCGTGAAGGGCGTGTTCGGCAACCTGAAATTCGACGCGGCGCCCGATGCTTCGCAGCTCCAGCGGGCGCGGCAGTGGCGCGAACAGACCCAGCGGCAGGTGGTGATGTTCGCCAGCTCGCGCGAAGGCGAGGAAGCCGAGTTCTTCCGCATCCTCAACGCGAACCGCGAACTCGCGCAGGCCGGCTGGACCCGCGCCGGCGACACCATCGAGCAGCAGGTGCAGTGGCTGGTGGCGCCCCGGCATCCGCAGCGCTTCGATGAAGTGGCGGACCTTGCGCGCCAGAGCGGGTTCACCGTCTCGCGGCGCAGCGCGTGGGCCGCGCAGCCGCAGCCGGCCGATGTGTGGATCGGCGATTCGCTCGGCGAGATGGCCTTTTACTACGGCCTGGCCGACGTGGCCTTGCTCGGTGGCAGCTTTGCGCCGCTCGGCGGGCAGAACCTGATCGAAGCGGCCGCGTGTGCTTGCCCGGTCGTCATGGGTCCGCACACCTTCAATTTTTCCGAAGCGGCGCAACTGGCGCAGGATGCCGGGGCCGCGCTGCGTGTCGGCTCGATGGAGGAGGGCGTGCGAAGCGCCGTGGCGCTCGCGGGCGATGCTTCGCGTCGCGCAGCAGCGGCAAAGGCAGGTTCTGAATTCGCGGCGGCCCACCAAGGCGCCGCCGACAAGACAACGCGCGCGGTGCTCGCCTTGCTTGAAAAAGAAGGCGTCACATTCGGCGCGGCTCATCTATAATTTACGAAAACACAAGTACCCATTCCGGTCGGCAAACTCAACCCGCAGTAGGTGGTTCTTTGCAGCTAAGCAACTTGCGCTTTCTGGTCGTCGAAGACCACGACGTACAGCGACGCTTGTTGATGCAAATACTGGCCAACCTGGGTGCCACTTCCGTCCAAGGCGCAGAAGACGGGAATGTGGCCCTGGGCATCCTGGGCCGGGCCGATCGGCCCATCGACATCATGATCACCGACTTGTCCATGCCCGGCATGGACGGCATGGAGTTGATCCGCCATGTCAGCGAGGGCGGCAGCGGCGTCTCCATCATCCTGAGCAGCTCGCTCGAACCCAAGTTGCTGGTGTCCGTCGCCACCATGGCACAGGCCTACAAGGTGAAGCTGCTCGGCGTAATGAACAAGCCGCCCAGCGCCGTGAAGCTTTCGCGGCTCATTCAGCAGTACATGCTTGGCAAGGCGTCCAGCACCGAGCCTGCCGCGGAGTTCACGCTGGCCGAAATCGCCGAAGCTTTCGCAGGGGACGAGTTCGAGCCCTTCTTCCAACCCACCGTCAGCCTGGCGAATCTGCGGGTCAAGGGCTTCGAGGCCATTCCTCACTGGCGCCATCCAAAGCGCGGGCCGCTGGCCGCGGACGCGTTCCTGCCGGCGATCAAGACCTACGGGCTGGGCGATGACCTCGTGTGGTCCATGTTGCGCAAGTGCGCCGCACATTGCAGGACCTGGAGGGACGCTGGCCTGGACGTGAAGGTGTTCCTGAAACTGGCGCTCGGGTCGTTGACGGACCCGCACCTCGCGAGCAAGATAGAGAAGGTGGTCCTGGAGGAGCGTGCGCAGCCCGGCGACCTGGTGCTGGGCATCGTCGAAAACGCGGTGGATGTCTCCGCCGCCAGGGCCTTGGAGAACATGGTGCGGCTGCGCATGCAGGGTTTCGATCTTGCCATCGACGAATTCGGCACCGGAAGCATCGGGGCCGAGCAGCTGGCACGCGTCGCGTTCAATGAATTGAAGATCACCCGCAATCTCGTCGGCAATGGCAACAAGCCCCTGTGGGCGGGCTTGGCCGAGGCGCTCGATATGGCGGAACAGCTCAAGCTGCTGGCCGTGGCCGACGGAATCACCACGCCGGACGACTGGAACCTGCTGCAGGAGTGGAAGTGCAATTTCGGGCAGGGGCCGCTGATCTCCAGGCCCTTGCAGGCCGCATCGGTGGGGGGATGGCTGAAACGTTGGCCTCCCAAGCCGCGACGCGGTGTCTGGACACCGGCACCCGTGTTGTAAAGGACTGCGCTTGCAAATTCGCTACGACGCCTGGCTGGTGCTGATCTCCATCGGCGTGGCCATCTTCGCGTCGTACGTGGCGCTCAGTCTCGCGTCGCGCGTGTCGGTGGCGCGCAGCCGCCGGGCCTCGCAGTATTGGCTGTTCGGCGGCGCCTTGTCCATGGGCGTGGGCATCTGGTCGATGCACTTCGTCGGCATGCTCGCAGCCAGCTTGCCCATCCCGATTGCCTTCGACGTCGGTTGGACGCTGACGTCGCTGGTGATCGCCATCGTCATCTCCGGCTTCGCGCTGTTCTTCGTGAACCGCGACACGCTCGAGTGGGGGCGCCTTGCGATTGGCGGCGCGGTGATGGGGATCGGCATCGCTTCGATGCACTACACGGGGATGCAAGCCATCCAGGTTCAGCCTTTCGTCAGATACGACCCGCTGTTGTTCGTCGCCTCGGTGGCCATCGCGATGGTCGCATCGTGCGCCGCGCTCTGGTTGTTCTTCAAGTTGAAGTCGGCCCAGCTCACGCATCCTTGGCTCAAGCGCAGCGCCAGTGCCACCCTGATGGGGCTGGCCATCGTGGGCATGCATTACACCGGCATGGCCGCCGCCAGTTTCGCGCCCGACAGCGTCTGCACGGTGCAGTCGGAAAACATCAACAACGGCTGGCTGGCCGCCACCATCATCGGCTTTACCGTCATGCTGCTGGCCGTGACGCTGGTGATAGCGCTGTTCGACAGCCACCTGGTCGACCGGACGGCGCGCCACGCCGAGAAGCTGGTCGAAATGAACGAGCGGCTGCGGCAGGAAGCGCAGGCGCTCGCTGCCACCAATGAGCAGCTGCGCGCCGAGATCGCCGAACGCGTGCTGGCGCAAAAGACCCTGGTGACGGTGCATTCCGCCAACCGCGCCAAGAGCGTGTTCCTGGCCACCATGAGCCACGAGATTCGCACGCCCATGAACGGCATCTTCGGCATGCTCGAATTACTGAGCATGACGCGCCTCGATGCCAGCCAGCGCGCGACCCTCGATGTCGTGCGCGAATCGAGCAAGTCGCTGCTGCGGATCATCGACGACATCCTGGATTTTTCCAAGATCGAGGCGGGCAAGCTCGATCTGCGGCCGCAGCCTACGTGCCTGCGAACGATCATCGACGACATGCACCGGCTCTACTCCGGTAACGCCAGCAGCAAGGGGCTGGTGATCCAGAGCAGCACCGATGCGCGCATCAGCCGCGCCTTGATGGTCGACCCGCTGCGCCTGCGGCAGATCGTGGGCAATCTGGTCAGCAATGCCATCAAGTTCACTGCGGAAGGCTCGATCGAGATCAGGGCCGAACTGCTCGAACGGCTGCAAGAAGAAGATCGGGTGCGTGTGTCGGTGCATGACACCGGCGTGGGGGTCTCCCCCGAAAACCAGATGCTGCTGTTCCAGCCCTTCAGCCAGGCCGACAGCGATAGCGCGCGGCAATTCGGCGGCACCGGGCTGGGTTTGGTGATCTGCCGAAGGCTGGCAGAGATGATGGGCGGCTCGGTGGAAATGCGCAGCGAACTCGGCAAGGGCACCACGGTGTCGCTCACGCTCACGCTGCCCATCGCCGAACCGGAAACGCTGCAGCTCGCAGCCAGCCAGAGCCCAGCCGAGGCTGCCATGCCCGCCGGCTTTCGGCGCACCGCGCCGAGCGTGGCGCAGGCGGAGCAGGAAGGAACGTTGGCCTTGCTGGTGGACGATCACCCCGTCAACCGGATGCTGTTGCTGCGGCAGGTCAACACGCTGGGCTACGCCGCGGAAACGGCGAACGACGGACTGCACGCGCTCGAAGTGTGGAAGTCACGCCGCTTCGGGATCGTCATCACCGATTGCAACATGCCGAACCTGGACGGCTACGAACTCGCTCGCCGCATTCGCGCTCTGGAAGCCGGCGCCGGGCGGCGCGTGCCCATCATCGCCTGCACCGCCAACGCGATGAGAGGAGAGGCGGAGAAGTGCCTTGCCGCGGGCATGGACGATTTCCTGGGCAAGCCGATCGAGCTGAGGCAGCTGCTGAAGAAACTCGATGAGTGGCTTCCGGGCGCCGCATCCGGCGAAGTGCCGATCGTGGATGGGCCGCCTCCCATCGCGACGCTGCCATCGACATCTCCGGCGATGGGTCACACCGGTCCGGTCGACCTGTCGCTGATCGCGGAAACCTTCGGCGACGACCAGTCCAGCGTGGGCAGCATTCTCAGCGCGCTGCGCACGTCAAACGAGCAGGATGCCGAACTGCTGCGGCAGGCGGTGCTGACCCGGGACCTCAAACAGGTGACCTATGCCGCCCACAGGATGTATGGCGCCGGCGAGATGATGGGCGCACGAGATTTTTCCAATGTGTGTCAGGCCCTCGAGCATGGCAGCCGCGCCGGCGACTGGCAGGCCATCGGCGACGCCATGACGGCGTTCGATGCGCAATGGCTGCGGCTCAAGACCTATCTCGACGCGTTTAGCCGCGCGGCGTCCTGATACGCAGCCTCCAAGCCTTGCGATCCCTTAGTTCACCACCAGCGCATTCAAGCGCGTGAGGTCTTCCGGCAGCAGGGTGCCATTGGCCTGCCGCAGCTTCAGCCGCCCCAGCAGCACGTTGTAGCGCGCTTGCGCGAGGTCGCGCTTGGTCTGGAACAATTGGCTCTGCGAATTGAGCACGTCGATGTTGATGCGCACCCCCACCTGGTAGCCCAGGCGATTGGCGTCGAGCGCGCTCTGGCTGGACGCCTCGGCCGCTTCGAGCGCTGTCGCCTGGCCCTGGCCGGACACCACACCGAAGTACGCGGTGCGCACCGCCTGGGCGACGTTGCGGCGAGTGGCTTCGAGGTCGGCTTGGGCCTTTTCTTCCAGCGACAGGGTTTCGCGAATGCGGTTTTGTGTGGCGAAGCCGGCGAACAGCGGCAGGTTGAACGAGAGGCCCACGGTGCTGGTGTTGCTGCGCGTGCCGGCAAGCGCCGTGGTCGTGCCGTTCGGGTTCCGGGTGACGTTGTAGCTCGCCGTGAGGTCGAGCGTGGGCTTGTGGCCGGCCTTGGCCTTTTCGGTTTCCAGTTGCGCGATCTCCAGCGAGGTTTTTGCCTGCTGGATCGACGGGCTGTTTTCTTCGCCCTGCTGCACCCACACGTTGATGTCGCCGGGTGCCGGGGCGGGGGCACCGGGGGTGACTGCCACCGGCTCGGGTGTCACGTCGGGCCGTCCGACCAGCGAGTCGAGCGCCAGTTTTTTGACGCGCAGGTCGTTCTCGGCCGCGATCTCCTGGGCGATCACCAGGTCGTAGCGCGCCTGCGCTTCGCGGGTGTCGGTGATGGTGGAGGTGCCGACTTCGAAATTGCGCTTGGCGAACGCCAGCTGCTCATTCACGGCGGTTTTCTGCGCTTGCACGAAGCTGAGCGTGTCTTGCGCGCCCAAAACGTCGAAATAAGCCTGGCTGACGCGGATGATCAGGTCCTGTGCGGCGGCGGTGAGTTGCGCTTGGGCCAGCTCGACCTGCCGCTTGCCTTGTTCCCAGGTCGCGAAGTTGGCAGGCCGGTACAGCGGCTGCACGGCGCTGATGGTGCCGGTTTGCGAGCCGAGCGAGCGATCGGCCGCGGGCACCGTGTTCTCGAAGCCCGAGCGCGTCACCCCCGCGGCGAGGTTGGCGCTGGGAAGAATGCCGGCGCGGGATTGCTCGGCGCGGTACAGGTTGGCGTCGTATTGCGCTTTCGCCGATTGCCAGGTGGCGTCGTAGCCGCGAGCCGCTTCGTACAGCTGGATCAGGCTGTCTGCCCGGGCCGGCGCCGCGAATGCGCCCGCGAGCGCCGCAGCCACCGGCAGCAACAGGAAATTCGCCCGCAACAATGTCATGGTCCGTCCTCTGGAAGGTCTTTTGCGATTCAGTAGCTCGGCACGCTGGGATCCACCTCGCGCGACCAGGCATCGATGCCGCCCGCAATGTTCGCGACCTGGGTGAAGCCGTTGGCCGCCAGGAACATCGCCACCCGTTGGCTGCGCGCGCCATGGTGGCACAGGCAGGCCAGCGGCCGGTCCGCATCCAGCTCTGACAGGCGCTGCGGAATTTCGTTCATCGGGATCGTCACCAGCTCGAAGCCGTCCGGCTTGATGCTGGCGGTGCGCAGTTCGGCCGGCTCGCGCACGTCCAGCACCACGGCGTTCGAGCCCGCCGCGGCACGCGAGCGTATCCAGGCGGCCAACTCGGCCGGGCGGACCTGGTCGATCATCTTCAGAAGTGGAACCGCGAGGGTTCCGCAAAGTGCGCCAACCGCGGCGCCACGGTGTCCCAGGGCTGCGCCGTGGTGTAGCTGGTCTCGCCGGTGCGCGTGATGAACGTGGCCCGCATCACGGGCTCGAAACCGACGATGGCGGACAGGCGGCCGCCGATTTTCAGTTGCGCCATCAGCGCAGGGGGCACTTCGGCGACCGAGCCGCTGAGGACGATCACGTCGAAAGGTGCTTCGTCCGGCAAGCCTTTGGCGCCATCGGCTTGCCGCACTTCGACGTTGGCCAGGCCGGCGCGCTGCAAGTTGGTACGGGCCATGCGCACCAGCTCGGGCTGCAATTCGAGGCTGATCACGCGCTGTGCGCGGCTCGCCAGCAGCGCCGCCATGTAGCCGGAGCCGGCGCCGACCTCCAGCACCTTCTCGTGCGGGCGCACCTGCAGGTCTTGCAGGATGCGGGCTTCCAGCTTGGGTTCGAACATGCACTGACCTTGCTGCAGCGCCTGCTCGGTGGGCTGCAGCAGCGGGATCTGCATGTCGGTGAACGCCAGGGCCTTGTGCGCCAGCGGCACGAAGTCTTCGCGACGCACCAGCGAAAGCAGCTCCAGCACCTCGAGGTCCAGCACGTCCCAGGGGCGGATCTGCTGCTCGATCATGTTGAAGCGGGCACGTTCGTAATCGATGGGGGCGTTCATGGTGGTCTTCGGAAAGGCATTTCAGGTCAGGTCGTCGATTTTAGAGGCCGGACGGGCCTGCAGCCCGCCGCCGCCGCCGGCGCTGTCTTGCTCCCTGCCGCCTCGGGGGTCGGCTGGGGTGGCGGCACTGCCGCCGAATACTTTTCGCCGCAGCCAGCGAGCCAGGTCGTCCAGGTAACAGTAAACCACCGGCACCACCACCAGCGTCAGCAGCGATGAAGTGATCACGCCGCCGATCACGGCCTGGCCCATGGGAGCGCGCTGCTCGGAACCTTCGCTAAGCGCGAAGGCCAGGGGCACCATGCCGAAGATCATCGCCAGCGTGGTCATCAGGATAGGCCGCAGCCGCACTTTCGCCGCCTGCAGGAGCGCCTCGGTGCGCGGCATGCCTTGTTCCTGCATGCGGATGGCGAAGTCCACCAGCAAGATGGCGTTCTTCGTCACCAGCCCCATCAACATCACGATCCCGATCACCGAAAAGATCGACAGCGTCGAGCCGAACATCAGCAAGGCCAGCACCACGCCGATCAGCGTCAGCGGCAGCGAGGTCATGAGCGCGAGCGGCTGGAAGAAGCTCTTGAACTGGCTGGCCAGGATCATGTAGATGAAGATGATCGCCATGGCCAGCGCCGAGACCGCATAGCCGAACGATTCCGCCATGTTCTTGGTCGATCCGCTGAACTGGTAGCGGTAGCCCGGCGGAAAGCTGATCTTGTCCAGCTGGGCGCGGATGTCGTTCGACACTTCGCCGGCGGAACGGTTGAAGGTGTTGGCGTTGATCGCGACTTCCCGCGTGAGGTCGCGCCGGTTGATCTGGTTCGGCCCGGTGGATTCCTTGATGCTGGCCACCTGGTTCAGCCGCACCACGCGCGAAGTGCCGTCGGCATTGCTGCCGGTGGCGAAAGGCAGGCGCTCGAGGTCCTGCGGCGCATTGCGTGCGTCGGGCGAGAGCCGCACGTTGACGTCGTAGGTCTGGTCGTCGGGGGCGCGCCAGTTGCCCACCGTTTGGCCCGCGACGAGCGTGCGCAGGGAAGCCGCGATCTGCGCCACCGACAGGCCGAGGTCGGAGGCGGCGTCGCGCCGCACGTCCACGTCGATCACCGGCTTGTCGGCCTTCACGCTGGAGTCCAGGTCCACCAGCCCGGGGATATTGCGGATGCGCTCGCTGGCCAGCCGCGACAGGCGCTCCAGCTCCTTCAGGTCGGGGCCTTGCAGCGAAAACTCGATCTGCTTGTTGCCGCCCACGGCGTCCAGCAAGCCGACGTGGGTGACGGTGATCCCTGGTACCTGCTTCAGCCGCTGGCGCAGCACGCCCGACATTTCGTCGACGCTGCGCTTGCGCTCCTTGCGGTCCACCAGCCGCACGTACACCGACGCGTAGATCTTGCCCGGCGCATTGCCGGTGTTGATGGTGGACAACGTGTACCTCACCTCCGGGAACTCGCGGATGATCGCTTCCACCTGCCGGGCCTTGGCCTCCGTGGCTTCCAGCGACGAGCCGACCGGCGTGTAGAAATTCAGGCTGGTCTCGGAAAAGTCCGCCTTCGGCACGAACTCGGTGCCCAGCAGCGGCACCATGACGACGCTGGTGGTGAACACGGCGACGGCGAGCAGCAGAGTCCAGGGCTTGTGCGCCAAGGCCCAGCGCAGGATTGCCTGGTATCCATCGGCCAGGGAGTCGGTGGTGCGATGGAACCAGCCGGTCACCCGGCCGATGGTCTTGTCGTACAGGTTGCGGTCGGCCTTGGCCTTGGAATGCGCGTCGATCTGCGGGTCGTGCCAGATCGAAGACAGCATCGGGTCGAGCGTGAAACTGACGAACATCGAGATCAGCACGGCCGCCACGATGGTGACCCCGAACTCGTGGAAGAACTTGCCGATGATGCCGCCCATGAACCCGATCGGCAGGAACACCGCCACGATGGAGAAGGTGGTGGCCAGTACCGCCATGCCGATTTCCTGCGTGCCGTCCAGCGAGGACTGGTACGGCGGTTTGCCCATCTGCACGTGCCGCACGATGTTCTCGCGCACCACGATGGCGTCGTCGATCAGCAGGCCCACGCACAAGGACAAGGCCATCAGCGTCACCATGTTGATGGTGAAACCGAACATGTTCATGAACAGGAAGGTGCCGATCAGCGCGATCGGCAGGGTGAGGCCGGTGATCACGGTGCTGCGCCACGAGTTCAGGAACAGGAACACGATCAGGATCGTGAGAACCGCGCCCTCGATCAGCGTGCGGCGCACGTTGTCCACCGAGACGCGGATCGGGCGGGAGGCGTCCGTGATCGGCTCGAGCCGCACGCCCACGGGCAATTGCGGCTTCATCTCTTCGATGGTCTTGTTCAGCCCGTCCACCACTTCGATGGTGTTCTCGTCCTGCGACTTCTGCACCGTAAGCGCCAGCGTCCGTTCCCCGTTGTAGAGGGCCAGGCTGTCGATCTCCTGCCCGCCGTCGGAGATGCGCGCCACCTGGTCGACGCGAACCGGCGCGCCCGACGCCGCTTGTCCGGTCGTGCCCGAGCCCTTGCGCGCGATGATGATCTTGCCGAAGTCTTCCGGCCTTTGCATCCGCGCATCGATCTGGACGACGCGGTCCTGCGCCAGCGAGCGGATCGATCCGAGCGGCAGGTCCTGGTTTTCGTTGCGAACAGCGGCGGCCACCTGGTCGGCCGTGATGCCCAGCGATTCCATGGCCGCCGGGTCGAGGTAGATGTTGATCTCGCGCTTGGTGCCGCCCACCAGCGTCACCGAGCCGACGCCGCGCACGTTCTCCAGCCGTTTCTTGAGCACCTGGTCGGACCAGTTGGTGAGCTCGACGGCGTTCATCGCCTTGCCCTTGCTGCTGTCAGGCAGGACGGCCAGCGACCAGATCGCGCGCGCACCGGGGTCGAAGCGCAGCACGCGCGGTTCCTTCACCTCGTCACGCAGCAGCGGCCGGATGCTGGCGATCTTCTCGCGCACATCCTCGGCCGCCTTGCGCCCATCGATGTACAGCTGGAACTCGATGATGACGATGGACTGCCCTTCGAGGCTGCGCGAGGTCAAGGCGCTGATCCCCGCGATCGAGTTGACGCCTTCCTCGATCTTCTTGGTGACTTCGCTCTCGACGATCTCGGGCGATGCGCCCGGATAGTCGGCGGTGATCACCACCACCGGGAAGTCGACGTTCGGGAACTGATCGACCTTCAGGCGCTGGTAGGAAAACAGGCCCAGCACCACGATGGCCAGCATGACCATGGTGGCGAACACGGGGTTCTTCAGGCTGACACGCGTGAACCACATGGCTGGGGGCGCTAAGGCGCGGTCTTGGGGGAACTGCCGCCGGGCGCGCCGGGGGCCGAGGTAAATTTTACGGCCGTGCCTTCGCGCAGCGGCCCGATGTTGCCGCGGATCACCAGCGCGCCGGGCGCGAGGCCTGTGACGGCCACCATCATCTCCTTGCCCGATTCGCCGCGCGCGCCGGTCTGCACGGTCTTGTGCGCGACCTGGTTGTTCTCCACCGCTTGAACGTACGGCGCGGGCTTGTCGGTACGCACCGCCGACAGCGGCGCGGCGAGAGCCGAGGCCTGGGCGGTGGCGAGTGTGCCTTGCGCGAACAATCCCTGGCGCAGGCCGGCGGCGTCGGCGATCGACAGGTAAGTCAGCACGCTGCGGCTGCCGGCCTGTGCGCTCGGGTTGATGCGTGCCACCTTGGCCAGCACCGGCCGGCTGGTGCCTTCCACCTGCAGCACCGCGGACTGCCCCAGCCGCACGTCCACCGAGTCCGCGCCGCTCAAGGTCGCCTCGACCTCGAGCTGGCTCAGGTCCACGATCTCCAGCACCCGCGCGTCCACGGCCACCCGCTCGCCCGTCTGCGCCAGGCGTTGCGCCACCACGCCGGAAATCGGGCTGCGCAAGACGGTGTCATCGAGCGTCTTGCGGTTCATCTCGACCGCGGCCAGCGCCGCCTTGTGGGTGGCCTTGGCGCCCTCCAGCGTGTTCAGCGAGGTATCCAGCGCGGACTTGGAGATGAAGCCCTGTTCGACCAGGGCCTTGTTGTTGTCGAACTGGCGCTGGGCAATGTCGATCTGCGTCTTCGCGGCATCGGCCTGCTGCTGCGCTTGCTGCACGCGCGCAAGGTACTCCGTGGCATCCACGCGCGCGAGCACCTGGCCAGCCTTGACCGTATCGCCCTCGCGCACGGTGAGCCCTTGCAGCTCGCCGGCCGCGCGCGCCTTCACCACGGCGGAATTCACCGCCTTGAGCGACCCTGAGATCGGCAGCCCCTGTGCCAGTTCGCGCATCTCGACCTTGACCACGTCGCCCTGCGCCAGCTCGACCACGCTTTGCACCTGCGCGGCGGCGGATTGCGCCACCGCGTCTTGCTGTGCCTTGCGTGACGACAAGGCTCGCATCACACTGAATGCGATCAGCAGCAACAGCACGAAGCCGATGGCCGCCCACTTCAGTTTGCGCTTGGTCATTGGGAGCCCTGTCCTTTCTGCGCAGGGTCGGGCCGCACGCACAAGCCGTGCAGCAGCGTCTCGATCTGCGAGCTGAGATAGCGCTGCGGATCCAGCGGGTAGTCCTGCGGCAAGCAGGCGCCCAGCGAATGTTTCATCATCACCAGGAACAGCATCGGCGCGGTGATGCTGAAGCGCGCGTATTCGATGTCGATCACGTGGAATTCACCGCGGTCCACGCCGCGCTGCAGGATCCGGCGGATCAGCTCCTGGCCCGGCTTGATCACCTCGTTCTGATAGAACGCGGCGAGCTCGGGGAAATTGCGCGCCTCGCTGATGATCAGCTTGGTGATGCCCGATGCCGGCGTCGCGCCCAGGCGCTCCCACCACACCTTCATGCAGTAGCGCACCATGTCGGCGGTGCTGCCCTCGAAGGTCTGGAATTCATCGTTCCATTCCGCAAAGCGTCCCGAGATGTTCTCGCGTACCACCGCCTTGAACAGTTCTTCCTTGGTCGGAAAGTAGAGGAACAAGGTGCCCTTGGAAACGCCCGCGCGTGCCGCGACTTCTTCGGAGCGCGTCGCTGCGAATCCTTTTTCGACGAACAGTTCGAGCGCGGCGTCGAGCAATTCGCGCGGACGCGCCTCCTTGCGCCGCTCGCGCTTCGCAGGCGGCGGCTCCTTTGCTTTCGCTTTCGCACCGATGAGCTGGGACAGAGAGGACATGTCTAAGTTAATGACTGACTGGTTAGTAATGTAGCTTTTCGGGCCGGGGGCGTCAAGCGCGGTGGTGGCCGGCAAGTAAGATGGGCGGCCCAACTTCCGACCCATGTCTTTTCCCGGAGCGATCGCGATGTCCTCTTCCCCCCAGACCCTGGTCCTCGGCGGCGGCTGCTTCTGGTGCACCGAAGCGGTTTACGTGAAGGTGCGCGGCATCCTCGACGTCGAATCGGGCTACAGCAACGGCCGGGTGGAGCGCCCCAGCTACGAGCAGGTGTGCACCGGCACCACTGGCCACAACGAAGTGGTCAAGCTCACGTACGACCCGGCGCAGATCAGCCTGCGGCAGATCCTGGAGATCTTCTTCGTGGTCCACGACCCCACCACCTTGAACCGCCAGGGCAACGACAGCGGAACGCAATACCGCAGCGGCATCTACTACACGACGCCCGAGCAGCAGGAAGAAGCGCAGGCGCTGATTCGCCAGATGACGCAGGACAAGGTGTTCAGCCATCCCATCGTTACCGAGGTGCTGCCCCTGGCGAACTACTGGCCGGCGGAGGAGTACCACCAGGACTTTTTCGAGAAGAACCCGTACCAGGGCTACTGCGTCGCCGTCGCCGGGCCCAAGGTCGCGAAATTCCGCAAGACCTTCGCCGAGCTGGTGAAGAACTGATGCGGCGCGCCCACTGAACCAGCCCGTCCTCTCCTCGCTGCTGCCGGTGGTGGTGCTCATCGCCGTCGGATTCGTTACCGCGCGGCGGGGCTGGATTCGCTCGAGCGCGGTGAAGGACCTGTCCAACCTGGTGTTCCTGGTGCTCACGCCCGCGCTGCTGTTTCGCACCATGAGCAAGGTGCAAGTGCAGCAGCTCGATTTCCGTCCCGTCGGCGCCTACTTCCTGGCGGTGATCGCGATCTTCGCGGGGACGCTGCTGGTGTGCGGCTTCAATCGCCGCGCGGCGGTGCTGGCGTTGGCCGCGTCGTTCGGCAACACTGTGATGATCGGCACGCCGCTGGTGGCGCTGGCCTGGGGCGAAGCCGGCCTGGTGACCTTGTTCACGCTCTACACGGTGCACACCACGGTGCTGCTCACCACGGCGACGCTGGTGCTGGAACTGGCGGTGATGCGCGAAGCGGCCGCGGCGCCCGACGCGCCGCCTCGCAATGTAGTCACCACGGTGCTCACTGCGCTGCGCAATGCGCTGCTGCATCCCGTGCCGCTGCCCATTTTCGCGGCGCTGCTGTTCGCGCAAACCGGATGGACACTGCCTTCCGTGATCGAGCAGCCGCTGGAGCTGCTCAGCAATGCGTTCGGCCCGATGGCCCTGTTGCTGGTCGGAGCCACGCTCGCCTCGACGCCCCTCGGCGGTCATTGGCGCGGCGCGCTGGCCTTGAGCGGGGTGAAGAATCTGCTGCACCCCTTGCTGGTGGTGCTGGCCGGGTGGTTGCTCGGCCTGTCCGGACTGCCGCTGATCGTGATGGTGGTGGTCGCGTCTCTGCCGATCGGCGCCAATGTGTTCCTGTTTTCGCAGCGCTACCAGGTGCACGAAGACTTGATCGCGGCGAGCGTCGGGCTTTCCACCGTGCTCTCGTTGCTGACCGTGTCCCTGGTGCTCGCGGCGACGGCCGCGCTGTGAAAGCGCGATTGCGCTAAGGCGCCAACCGCTCGCGCAGCCACTGGCCGCCGTCGAGGCGATAGCGCAGCCGGTCGTGCAGCCGGCTCTTGCGCCCTTGCCAGAACTGCCACTCGTGCGGCACCAGGCGGTATCCGCCCCAATGCGGCGGGCGCGGCGGATTGAGCATGAACTGCGCGCCGTATTTGGCCGCGTTGGCCACCAGCACGCTGCGGCCGGCGATCACCTGGCTCTGCGGACTGGCCCACGCGCCGATGCGGGAGTCCAGCGGACGGCTGGCGAAATAAGCGTCGCTCTGGGCGGCATCGGTTTTCTCGACCTGGCCTTCGATGCGGACCACGCGTTCCAGCTCCACCCAATGGAATTGCAGCGCCGCGTACGGGTTGCCCGCCAGCTCCTGTCCCTTGCGGCTGGCGTAGTTGGTGTACCAGACGATGCCGCGCTCGTCATAGCCCTTGATCAGCACCACACGCGTGCTGGGGCGCAGGTTGCTCGCCACGGTCGCCAGGGTCATCGCATTCGGCTCGGGCACCTGCGCGCTGATCGCCTCGGTGAGCCACTGCGCGAACTGCTGGAGCGGATCGGCATGCGATGCGTCTTCGCTCAGCTCCGCGCGCTCGTAGCTCTTGCGCAATTGCGAGATGTCCGTCATGCAGGTGAGTATAGGTAGCAAGTCTGCTCAGGGTTATCCCGCTGAAGTTTTGCAGGGCAGCGGGAATAGGCTGCGCAGGCCAAGGCCCAACACGAAGGAGACAGCCATGCACCCCAAAGTCAGCCACATTGTTTCGGGGCTTTTGCCCGTCGCAGCCGCCGGGCTGCTCGCCTGCGCCGGTACCGCATGGGCCGCCATCGACCTGCCGCCCGGACAAGGCAGGGACATCGTCGCCGCCAAGTGCAGCCTCTGCCATCCGCTCGAGGCACGCGTCGGCTCGGGCTACACGCCGGAAGGCTGGAACACCGTCTTGCGCATGATGGTCAACCAGGGGGCGCCGCTCACGCCGGCTGAGGTCGCTGAAGTCAAGCCTTACCTCGCCAAGAATTTTCCGGAGAAGGACAAGCCCGCGGGCGTCGTCGTGCCGGGTTCGGCCAAGGTGTCGATGCAGATCTGGAAAGCGAGCACGCCCGGCGCGCGCCCGCATGACGCGCTCGCCACCCGCGACGGCGCCTACTGGTACACCGGCCAGATGGCCAACGTGCTCGGCCGTGTCGATCCGAAGACGGGCAAGGTGAAGGAGTTTCCGCTGAAGACCGCGCACTCGGGACCGCACGGGCTGATGGAAGACCGCGATGGCAACATCTGGTACACCGGCAACACCGGCGCCCTGATCGGCAAGCTCGATCCGAAGACCGGCGCCGTCACCGAAATCGCCATGCCCGACCCGGTGAAAGACCCGCATACGCTGGTGTTCGATCAGAAGGGCATCCTGTGGTTCACGGCGCAAAATTCGAATCGCGTCGGCCGGATCGACCCGAAGACCAACGAGGTGAAACTGCTCACGTTGCCGACGGCCGGCGCGCGGCCCTACGGCATGACGGTGAGTTCCAAGGGCACCATCTACATCGTCGAGTTCGGCACCAACGGCATAGCCGCGGTGAACCCGGACACGCTTGAAGTGCGCGAGTACAAGCTGCCCGACGCGAAGGCGCGGCCGCGGCGCGTGACCGTCACCAGCGACGACATCGTCTGGTACACCGACTATTC